>JAWVWU010000469.1:0-2594 GCA_033723595.1 Marinobacter sp.
GCGACCTTGCCCGTTATTGCGCTGGGTGTCGGCATCGGCGTGGACTACGGTATCTACATCTACAGCAAGCTCGAGAAGTTTCTGATTGAAGGCAGGACGCTTCAGGAAGCTTACTTTGAGACTCTGCGGTCAACCGGTAAGGCGGTGGTCTTTACCGGCGTGACCCTGGGGCTGGGCGTGGTTACCTGGATCTTCTCACCCATCAAGTTTCAGGCGGACATGGGCTTCCTGCTGTTCTTCATGTTCCTGTGGAATATGATTGGCGCGATCTGGCTGCTGCCGGCGCTTGCCCGCTTCCTCCTCCGGCCGGACCAGATGGTGGCTCGCGCTCGCAAGAAGAAATAAATCTGCCGTTCAACCCTGCCGTTTAACAAAAAAGCCCGCTTTGCGGGCTTTTTCTGTAAGTTCATGGTCTTAGACATGGCGTGTCTGCTTTATTTCGGGGCGTGATTGGACTATGTTTGCCCTGACGGGTGTGTCCGTTTGTTAATCTGGCGGGTATCAATACAACGAATAGAAAGGGAATCGCTCATGACACTTCGACACAGACTTTCATTCCTTGCGATGGCGGCCGCGATCGCGCTTGGATCTGCTTCGACCGCTGTCAATGCTGAGGAACAGCGCTTCATTACCATCGGCACCGGTGGCGTTACCGGTGTTTATTATCCGGCAGGCGGTGCCATTTGTCGTCTGGTCAACATGGACCGGAAGGAACACGGAATTCGCTGTTCGGTCGAGAGTACCGGCGGATCGATCTACAATCTCAATGCCCTGCGACAGGGTGAGCTGGATCTGGCCGTTGCCCAGTCGGACTGGCAATACCACGCCTATAACGGCACCAGCAAATTTGCCGATGACGGCCCGAACAAAAAGCTCCGGTCCGTGTTCTCATTGCATCCCGAACCGTTCACTGTGGTTGCCAGCAAGGCGTCCGGCGTCAAGAAATTTTCCGACCTGGCCGGCAAACGCGTCTCGGTCGGCAATCCCGGCTCCGGCCAGCGGGCGACTGCCGAGGTGCTGATGAAAGAAATGGGCTGGACCATGGACAAGTTTGCGCTGGCCGCCGAGCTCAAAGCCGCCGAGCAGTCACAGGCTTTGTGCGACGGCAATATCGACGCATTTTTCTACACCGTGGGTCATCCATCCGGCGCCATTAAGGAAGCCACGACCTCCTGTGACAGCGTTCTCGTGAACGTTGACAACAAGGCCACCAGAAAGCTGGTGAAAGAAAATCCATACTATCGTGTGGCGACCATCCCGGGAGGCATGTATCGCGGAAACGACGACGACGTGACAACGTTCGGTGTTGCAGCGACGCTGGTGACCACCTCTGATGTGCCGGAAGACGTGGTCTACAACGTGGTCAAGGCGGTGTTCGAGAACTTCGACAGTTTCAAACGACTGCATCCCGCCTTCGCGAACCTGAAAAAGGAAGAGATGGTCCACGACGCACTCAGTGCTCCTCTGCACGCGGGTGCTAAAAAGTACTACAAGGAAGTCGGTCTGATTGACTGATGTCGTGTACGACCTGCCGGCGCGTGTCCTGCCCGTCGGCATTCTTTTTTCTGACTGGCCAGGGACCGAGTCATGTCGAAAAACGATCCGAACATCTCTGACAGCGTGGACACAAAAAAGGTAAGCGAGGTTCTCCAAAGCGAAACCGGTGGGCGGGCCCTGACGGGGCCGGCAGCGACGCTGCTGTTTGTAGTGCCGGTTTGCTGGTCACTGTTCCAGCTGTGGATTGCATCGCCGCTGCCTTATATTTTCGATTTCGGCATTCTTAACTCGACCGAATCACGGTCGATCCACCTGGCGTTCGCGACCTTTCTGGCATTCACGGCGTTCCCGATGGTCAAACGCGGGCGTCATTTGGAGCGGATACCGCTTTACGACTGGGTGCTGGCCTTTGCCGCCGCTTTCGCGGCGAGTTACCTTTTTCTGTTTTACGATCAGTTGGCGAGCCGACCGGGTGCGCCCACGACAACCGACCTGGTCGTTGCGCTGGGCGGACTGGTGCTGTTGCTGGAGGCCACCCGGCGGGCTCTGGGCCTGCCGCTGGCCATCGTGGCACTGGTGTTTATTGTCTATTCATTGGCCGGTCCATACATGCCCTCGGTGATCGCACACAAGGGCGCGAGTCTCAGTAAGCTGGCGTCCCACCAATGGCTGGGCACGGAGGGTGTGTTCGGCGTCGCGCTGGGTGTATCCACCAGTTTTGTCTTTCTGTTTGTGCTGTTTGGTGCGCTGTTGGAAAAGGCCGGTGCCGGTAACTACTTCATCAAGATCGCCTACGCCTGTCTTGGTCACATGCGGGGCGGGCCAGCGAAAGCAGCGGTCGTATCCAGTGGGCTGAGCGGCATCATTTCAGGCTCTTCGATTGCCAATGTCGTTACCACCGGTACGTTTACCATTCCGTTGATGAAGCGGGTCGGATTTCCGGCCGTGAAGGCCGGCGCGGTCGAAGTGGCCGCGTCGACCAATGGCCAGCTGACACCGCCGGTGATGGGTGCAGCGGCTTTCCTGATGGTCGAGTATGTCGGCATTTCCTACCTGGAGGTCATCAAACACGCGATCCTGCCGGCCCTGATTTCCTA
>JAWVWU010000470.1:0-2586 GCA_033723595.1 Marinobacter sp.
CCGGGTTGCTGTCCTTGATCCGCCGCAACACCTGGGCTTCACGCTCGGGCCGATAGAAGAACACATCTTCGTCGGGATGCGCGGCCATTTTGACCTCGGCCACCTCCTGGGCACAGCGGGCCCGGGCGCTGATCAGGTCCATGATCTGGCCATCGAGCCTGTCGATTTCTTCCCTCAGTTCGCCGAGACGGGTCTGCTCATCGGTCCGGGTCTGCTTATCAGTCATCGTCAGGCCCGCTCCTTTTCAAACGTGGTCATGTAGTCGATCAGCGCATCGACACCGGCTTCCGGCATCGCGTTGTAAATGCTGGCACGCATCCCGCCCACGGACCGGTGACCTTTCAGATTCAGCAGCCTGCGTTCTTCAGCGCCGGCCAGAAATGCGCCGTTCAACCCTTCGTCCGCCAGGGTAAACGGCACATTCATCCAGGACCGGTACCGCGGGCGGATGGGGTTGGCGTAGAAGGCGCTCTGGTCAATGAACTCATAGAGCTTGTGGGCCTTGCGCGCATTCACCTGGCCCATGGCCTCGACACCGCCCTGCCCTTTGAGCCACTGAAAAACCAGCCCGGCCAGGTACCAGGAATAGGTCGACGGCGTGTTGTACATGGAACCGCTCTCGGCCGTGACCTGATAGTCCATCATGGTCGGAATGATCGAGCGGGCCTTGCCCAGCAAATCCTTGCGAACCACCACCACGACAAGCCCTGATGGGCCAATGTTTTTCTGGGCGCCGGCGTAGATCAGTCCGAACCGCGAAACATCCAGCGGACGGGACAGAATGGTGGATGACATGTCAGCCACCAGCGGCACGGAGCCGCTGTCAGGCACATAATCAAACTCCAGGCCGCCAATGGTCTCGTTCGGTGTGTAATGCAGGTAGGCCGCCTCCGGATCCACCTGCCAGTCAGACTGATCCGGAATATCGGTGAAGCCGCTGTCCTCGCCGCTGGCGACCACGTTAACGTGACCATAACGGCGGGCTTCGGCGATGGCTTTTTTGGACCAGATTCCGGTATTGACGTAGTCGGCAGAGGTTTTCTCGCCCAGCAGATTCAGCGGCACCGTCGCGAACTGACTGCTGGCGCCACCCTGCATGAACAGCACAGCGTAGTCGTCCGATACGCCGGCCAGATCCCGGAAGTCCTGTTCGGCGGTGTCAGCAATCGACTGGAACTCGTCGCTGCGGTGACTCATTTCCATCACCGACATGCCCGTTCCGCGCCAGTCCAGCATCTCGTCGCGTGCCTGCGCCAGCACCGGTTCCGGCAGCGTTGCCGGACCTGCACAAAAGTTATATGCCCTGCTCATCGCCCACTGTTCTCTTGCTGTTCCAAGTCAGTCCGTTGTGGACGGCCGGTCTTATTCTTCAACCGTGCCGTCTTCACCGGCGTCTGTTTTCCCCTGGTCGCCCGCATCGGGTACTGCTTCGGCATCAAGCGCAGCGGCCTCGAGGTCTTCCAGTTCTTCTTCTCCGGTATCCGCGATCCGCTCGACACCAACCAGCCGTTCGTCTTCCTGGCTCAGCTTGATCAGGCGGACACCCTGGGTGTTCCGGCTCAGCACGGACACTTCGTCGGTCCGGGTCCGCACCAGCGTACCCTTGTCCGAAATCAGCATCATCTCGTCGCCATCGAACATTTGCAGCGCGGTCACCAGATCACCGTTCCGGTCCGAGCACTGCATGGCGATGACGCCCTGGCTGCCACGACCATAGGTGGGGAACTCCTCCAACTGGGTCCGCTTGCCGTAGCCGTTGGTACTCGCGGTCAGGATAATACCGTTTTCCTGCGGAATGATCAGCGACACAACGTGATGGCCGGCCGGCATACGAATGCCGCGCACACCCCGGGCAGTACGGCTCAGGGGGCGAATTTCATCTTCGCGGAACCGCACGGCCTTACCCGCTGTCGAGAACAGCATGACTTCAGAGTCACCGGCGGTGATCGCAGCACCGATCAGGGTGTCGCCTTCGTCAAGCGACAGCGCAATCAGACCGCTGGTCCGCGGGCGCGAGAAATTCGGCAGCGGTGTTTTCTTGACGATACCGGCAGAGGTGGCCATCAACACGTAGTGGTCTTCCGGATAATCCCGCACCGGCAGGAAGGTGGTGATCCGCTCGCCCTCATCCAGCGGCAGGATATTCACCATCGGCCGGCCCCGGGAAGCGCGGCTTGCACGAGGAATTTCAAACACTCTCAACCAGTAGACCTTGCCCCGGTTGGAGAAACACAGAATCGTATCGTGGGAGTTGGCAACCAGCAGCTTCTCGACAAAATCCTCTTCTTTCATCGAGGTCGCCGCCTTGCCACGGCCACCGCGACGCTGGGCCTGGTAGTCCTCGACCGCCTGGGTCTTGGCATAGCCACCGTGGGAAATGGTGACCACCAGGTCCTCTTCGTCAATCAGGTCGGCGATGGTCAGATCGCGCTTGGAGCTGGTAATTTCCGTGCGGCGCTCGTCGCCGTATTCGGTCACCACTGCTTCCAGCTCTTCCCGGATAACAGTCAGCAGGCGCTCAGGGTCGCCCAGAATTTCCAGCAGTTCGGCGATCTTGCCGACGATATCGCGATATTCGTTCTGGAG
>JAWVWU010000471.1:0-2577 GCA_033723595.1 Marinobacter sp.
GACCTGCTGTATGACCGGCTTGCGGACTTTTATGCCGCCCGTCAGCAATATCGGCGCTCGGTCGCGGTTTCACAGGCCTATCTCGAGTCAGCGCCCTACAGCGCAAGCGCGCCCGCGGTCCGTGCTCAGATGGTGCAGGTCTGGACGCTGGCAGGAGAGGATGGTCGGACCCGTGATGCCATGGCCGACTACATTGCGGCCTATCGCCCGTCGGACCGTTTTGAGGCACTGCCGGCGGATGAGCAGGCCCGCTGGGCCGATTATGCCCGCAAGCTGGCCGACAACGCCTACTACCGGGCCGGTCACGCCGGTTCTGCGGCCACCGACGGTGAGGTCGCGTCCGCTTTCCGCACGGCCGCTGATTATTATCAGGCCCTGGCGGTCAAGGGCATCGACGCGGGTTCTACGCACCGGCTTGCCGGGGATGCCTGGCTTCAGGCGGGCGACGAGCGTCAGGCCCTGGTGGCGTTTGAGCAGGCCGGCTACGACGACCCTCGCTTCCCGGGCGCCGCCGACGCTGCCTGGGCCGGCATCAGGCTCAGAATCCGGCAGCTGGATGAGCATCGTGCCGAAGATGACGCGCTCGCGGCCCTGGTCAGCATGACGGACCGATTCGCCGATCGGTTTGAAGCGGACGAACGGGTACCCGCGTTGCAGGCGGAGATGGGCAACCGGTTACTGGCGGCGGGTCGACCGGAACAGGCAGCCCGTTTCGCCGGATTGGCCGTTGCCCGACCAGAAGTGAAAGCAGCCGACGCGTACAGCGCCTGGCTGGTGCTGGGCCGGGCAAGGATGTTGAGCAGCGAATTCCGGCCAGCGGAACAAGCCTGGCGGCGGGCGCTGGACCTTGCGGATCTTGTCCAGTCGACCGATCAAGAGCGCCGATCACTGAAACAGCAGCTTGCCACCAGCATTTACCGCCAGGGTGAGGCAGCCGTGGCTGGCGGCGATACAGATCGCGGCGTTGCCAACTTCCAGCGAATCGCCTCCGTCTACCCGGACTCCGAGATTGCCCGTAAAGGGCAGTACGACGCGGCCAATACGCTGCTACAGGCAGAGCGTTGGCAGCCGGCGATCAATGCGCTGCATCAGTTCCGGGCAGACCATCCGGACGATCCTCTGACGGCCTCGATCACCGACAAACTGGTGCTCGCCTATGAGTCATCGAACCAGCCGGTTCGGGCGGCGGATGAGTTACTCCGCTCGGCGGACCCGCAGGACTGGAAGAGACGACTGCGTGCAGCGGCACTTTACGACACGGCGGGAGAGACCACATCTCGAAACCGGCTGTATCAGGCCTATCTGACGAACGCGACCGCGCCGGATTCGGCGGCTGAGCATGTGCGACAGCAACAAATGCGACAACAGTTGATCGACTCCGGCGCGGCCGGCGACGCAATGCGTGCGGAACTGGTGGCCCGGGAGCTGTCCAGCGACTGGCACTCGACCTCGTCGCTTCATGCGGCAGCGGACGCCGCCCTCATACTGGCCAATCAGGCCAGTGAGCAGTTCGCCGCCATCCGGTTAACGTTGCCGCTCAGGGCGTCGCTGGCTCGCAAGCAGGCGGCGTTGGAAAAGGCCCGTCAACGGTATCATCAGGCTGAACAGATGGGTGATGCTCGCACGCGCTCTGAGTCCCTGTTCCGTCGCGCGGAACTCTCGCGGACGCTGGCCCGGGACATCGTCGAGTCGGAGCGGCCCACCGGGCTGACTGAACTCGAACAGAGCCAGTATCAGTTACTGCTTGAGGAGCAGGCTTATCCCTTCGAGGATCAGGCGATCAAGATTCACGCACAGAATCATCACCAGTTGGCGGACGGCGTCTACAACCGTTGGGTCCAGCAGAGTATTGAGGCTCTTGCGAAACTGTTCCCGGGCCGATACGCCCGCGACAGTCACTGGATAGACTGGCAGAAGGAGGGCGGTGACGGTGCCTGATGTCAAACACCCGGCGCGAGCTCATTCGTGGGCGTCGTTGTCTTCAATGGCAACGGATGAGGCCGGACGGTACGTCGTATCCGCGACCCGGTCATTAGCAGTCCTGGTCCTGCTGATCGCCCTGGGGTTGCAGGCCGGCTGCAGTCAGGCGCCGGTAAAGTCCGGCACCTCCCCGGAACAGCAGGTCACGACGCCGCCGACCACAGCGCCCTTGACCAAGGAGCAACAGGCGGAACTGGCCCGTGCGGGCACGCTGGTACAAAACGGCAAGCTCGGGGCGGCGGCCGAGACGTTGAGCAAGCTCAGCGAAGCGCGGCCGGAGCGCAGTGACCTCAAGGCGAGGCTCGCCTGGATTCGCCAGCAACAGGATCAGATCGATACCGCCATGATGCTCTACCGGTCCGCGATTGCCGCGAATCCGGCCAATACCATGGCGGTGAACAATCTGGCGTTGCTACTGCAGCGGGCGGGTCGGTTCGAGCAGGCCAGAGCGGTGCTGAGCGACGGCCTGATTCACGCCCCGGACGCAGCTGAGCTTCACTACAACCTGGGCGTCCTGTCGGAACTCTATCTGCTGGACCTGAAAACAGCGCTGACAGAGTACCAGCGCTACCAGCAACTCAGTGGCGACGATAATCA
>JAWVWU010000472.1:0-2576 GCA_033723595.1 Marinobacter sp.
AAGCTGATGTCGATGGTTTCTCCCGGCTCGACGTACAGTCGATTCGGTCGATTTAGCCGCAGTTCACTGACTGAAATATCAGAGGCTGTCGTTTTAATCGTGGCTTTTGCAAAGCTCAAGTTTACCGGAATGCCCGTGCCGGAGCGGCGTTGCCCGCGTCGTTCCCTCTGCATTGTTTTCATTGCCTGCCTTTCGAGTCATGTGAACACTGTGTCAGCCAAGCGGCCAGTTTGGACCATTCCGTTGCTCGACGCCATTGTAAAACGATGATATGAAAACGAATTGTGAAAAAAGACAGGACTCGTTACCTGAAATTGCGCACGGACGGTCACGACCAAGCCGGGCATCCCGGGAGGGGCCCGACGTGCGCAAAAAGCAGTGCCAGTCTGACCCGGGCAATCGGAGCCCGGGCCGGATGCGGCTCTTTCCGCGTCAGGTTTTTCGCTGGTTCTGTCCTTTCATGACCCAGCGCGGCAGCATGGACTGGAGTACCCCGTCCCGGAGCACGTAATGATGGAACAGCGCCGCGCAGGCGTGTAAACCGGCCAGCCAGAGGATGGCGTCGCCCAGCCAGGTATGGATCTGCGCGACCCAGTCGCCGATGCCGTGGGATTCGGCGATCCAGGGTGAGATCTCGATGCCGGTTAGCAGGGTAACCGGGTGGCCCTGCAGCCAGGCACCGGCAATGGCGGTCAAGGGCACCGCGGCCAGCAGCGCGTAAAGTGTGGCCTGAAGAAGCCCTGCCGCCTTTTCCATCCACCGGGGACCGGCCGGTGCGGGCGGGCGGGCGTCGAAGGCGCGCCAGAGAAGGCGCAGCACCAGCAGCACCATGACGCTGATGCCGAGGGTTTCGTGCAACTGGCGATCAAAATCCCGGGACACCGAATAAATGCGCTCTTCCGAGCCTCCCAGGCCATAGATAAAGGCCGCCAACACCAGAATGGCCGTCAACCAGTGGAGAGTTTGGGCGACCGCGCCATAGCGGACCGGGGATGCCTGCGTCATGACTCATTTCCTGTTGGATGCTCCGGTCGTGCCGGGCTGCGGTGGTCAGTAAGGAGAGGCCGTGGCGGGATAACGTCCGGCTCCTCCCGGTTGTGATGCGTTACCGACTCCCATACGCGCACACAGTTCGACGCGTTCACTCCGGAATTGATCCAGATCGTGTCAGCGACGGGTGTGCGCAGCGACAGTACGTCGCCGGGATGCGGGCCTGCCCTTTATAAACCGGATGCCGGCGTTCTTCAATCCAGCGGCAACAAGGCTCTGCGGAAGCGGCGGGCAGGGGATTTCATGATAAAAGCAGCACAGGCGATAGTCGCGGTGACTGAGCGTGACCGGTTTGTGTTCACGCTGGTCTGCAAAGGAACGTTCTGCCGGTACGCCACTTTGGTATGGGGTAATTCCCCCCGAAGTAGTGTTGAGGCCTTGCGCCGATGCTCAGAAACTTGAGAGTCATAATAATAATCACCAGCAGGAGTTCGTGGATGTCCCGGCTTTTGGCTCTCGTGTTGCTGTTCCTGGCTCTGCTGCCGGCCGCCCAGGCGGAACTCACCGAGCAGCGTCGCGCGCTGATCAAAGACCTGTTCCCCAAGGCCACCCGCATTGAAGACAAGCAGCCGGATTATCCGGTGTACCCGGTCTACCAGCTCAATCAACTGCTGGGCTATGCCTACGAATCGGTGGATATCAGTGATCTGGCCGGCTACTCCGGCCGCCCTATCCAGCTGCTGATCGGCATTGACCCGGATGGTCGCTTTACTGGCGTTCACGTGCTGGAGCATCACGAACCGGTGTTTCTGCATGGTTTGGGTGAAGAACCCATGTACGACTTCATCGACCAGTACACAGGGCGCTCGCTGACGGAACACATTGTGGTGGAGAACAAGAAAAACAGTGACCACGCGGAGAGCGGCAACGGCGTGGTGTATTTTGACGGCGTCACCTCGGCGACCATCTCGGTGATCATCATCAACGACACCATTTTATCGTCGGCGCTGAAGGTCGCCCGTAACAAGCTGGAAAGCTTTGCGCAGGCACCGGCCATGCAGCCCAAACCAGACCTGTATGAGCCGCTGACCTGGCAGCAGATGCTGGACCGGGGCTATGTCGGGCACTGGCGGTTATCTGTCGCTGACGCCGAGAAACAGCTGGGCCGCTCGCTCGATAATTACCCGTCGCTGCCGGACGCCGAGTCCGGCGAGCCCTTCACCGACATCTACTACGCTTACGTCAGCTCGCCGATGATCGGCCGGAACCTGTTTGGCGACAAGGGCTACGCCCGGGTGATGGACAACCTCAAACCCAGTGAGCAGATCCTTGCGGTGATGTCCCGGGGGCTGATCCATCACGTTCCGGATGACTTCAAACCGGGCACGGTGCCCGGCCGCCTGTCACTTGAGCAGAGTGAGCTGTCGGTGGATCTGCGGGACCTAAACCGGCTGGACGGTGACACGCGGATGCAGATACCGGGTATGCCGGACTTTGAGCGGGCGACGCTGTTCAAAATGGGTGGTCACGGCGGCTTCAATCCAGGCGCCGATGCCAGTCTGGTGTTGAATCTGGAGCTGGCCAGG
>JAWVWU010000473.1:0-2560 GCA_033723595.1 Marinobacter sp.
AATGGTGCCGAGGAGAGGACTTGAACCTCCACGGGGTTGCCCCCACTAGCACCTGAAGCTAGCGTGTCTACCAATTTCACCACCTCGGCAGGTGATTTGCAGTCGCCTGTTCCGCGTTGTTTCAGCATTACGTTACTGAAAAGCGGGCAGTTCTGCCGGCCGGTCGGGATGTCTCCTCAACCAGTGGCGCGTACTTTAATCATTCCAAAAATCGCTGTCAAACATTTTTTAGCGTCCGTTCATAGGGGTTTTCACGAGGGCTGAATTTTGCCCGTTGAAGGCGCGCGCATTAGGTCTAGCCGGCCTGAGGACGCTATACTGCTGCGACATCCAACGACATTGGCCCGCACTCGAGTGTGCCGGTCAACCGAAAGGCTTACGACTGAATGGTTTCCAGAAAGAAAACGGTCAAAGATCCCCACGCACAGCGCGAGGCGCAGAAATACGATAACCCGATCCAGAGCCGCGAGTTTATTCTCGAGCATCTGCGGCAGCGGGGGGCGCCTGCCACCCATGAGACACTGTGCGCCGAGCTCGGGCAGAATTCGGACGAGGGTATTGAGGCCTTGCGCCGCCGTCTGATTGCCATGTGCCGTGACGGTCAGCTGATCTGCAATCGCCGCGGCGCCTACCTGCCAATCGACGAGGCCGATCTGGTGACCGGTCGTGTCGTCGGTCACCGCGATGGTTTCGGTTTCCTGGTGCCGGACGGAGACGGATCGGACCTGTTTCTCAGCGCCCGCCAGATGCGCCAGGTATTCCACGGTGACCGGGTTGCAGCGCGGGTCGACAGCGTCGACGATCGTGGCCGCCGGGAGGGCGTGATTGTTGAGGTGCTGGAACATCGGACCCAGCAGACCGTTGGCCGTTTGTTCCGGGAGAGCGGTATCTCGTTTGTCGTGCCGGAAAATGCCCGCATCAACCATGAAATCCTGATTCCGGAAGAGCATTGTGGCGAGGCCTATCACGGCCAATATGTGGTTGTTGATATTCTGCGTCAGCCGTCGGCGCGGGCCAAACCGACCGGCAAAGTGGTGGAAGTGCTGGGCGATCATATGGCGCCGGGCATGGAAATCGACGTCGCGATTCGATCCTACGATATTCCACACAGCTGGCCGCCCGAAGCCGGCAAGCAGGCCGCGGGCATTCCCCTGGAGGTCCCGGAGTCCGACAAAGCCAACCGGATTGATCTCCGTGAACTGCCGCTGGTGACCATTGACGGCGAGGACGCCCGGGATTTCGACGACGCCCTCTATTGTGAGCGTCGTCCGCGCGGGGGCTATCGACTGGTGGTAGCGATCGCCGACGTCTCCCATTACGTCCGGCCCGACACGCCGCTGGATGAAGAGGCCATTAACCGCGGTAATTCGGTGTATTTCCCCGATCATGTGGTTCCGATGTTGCCCGAAAAACTCTCCAACGGTTTGTGTTCGCTCAACCCCGGAGTTGACCGCCTGTGCGTGGTGGCAGATATGACCATCAGCAAGGCGGGCCGGATGAGCAGCTACACGTTCTACCAGGCGGTGATGCACAGTCACGCCCGGCTGACCTACACCAAGGTCAGCGATATCCTCGAGCGTCCCGACTCCGGGCCGGGCCGGCAGCTTCGCGACCAGTACGAGGCTGTGGTGCCGCATCTTGAAGCGCTGCACGATCTCTACAAGGTGTTCCGCAAGGCTCGGACCGAACGGGGTGCGATTGATTTTGAAACCACCGAAACCCGTGTTGTGTTTGATGCCGCCCGCAAGATTGAGGAAATCGTGCCGGTTCATCGCAACGATGCCCACAAAATTGTCGAAGAGTGCATGTTGTGCGCCAACGTGGCGACGGCCCGGTTCCTGAGGAAGCACAAGATTCCTGCGCTTTACCGGGTTCACGACGGTCCGTCGGAAGAGCGGCTGGGTGCCCTGAGATTATTCCTGGGCGAGCTGGGCCTGCAACTGACCGGTGGTGACAAACCGACCTCGGCGGATTACCAGTCCCTGCTGTCACGGATTTCAGAGCGTCCGGATGCGCACGTGATCCAGATGGTTATGCTGCGTTCGCTCAGCCAGGCGGTCTACAGTCCGGAAGAGGGCGGTCACTTCGGCCTCGGCTTTGCCAGCTACACGCATTTTACCTCGCCAATCAGGCGCTACCCGGACCTGATCGTTCATCGGGCCATCAAGTCGATGATTCATGGCGACGCCCGCGACAAGACCGTGGTCCGGCCCCGGAAGAAAGACCCGGAGCTGGCGACCTACCCATACGATCTGGCCAGCATGGTCCGGCTCGGAGAGCACTGCTCGATGACCGAGCGCCGGGCCGACGATGCCACCCGGGACGTCATGGCCTGGCTGAAGTGTGAGTACCTGAAGGACCACGTGGGCGAAGAGTACGACGGAGTGATCGCGTCGGTCGTGCCGTTCGGCTTCTTTGTCGAACTCAGTGATGTCTATATCGAGGGTCTGGTCCATGTTTCCACACTGAGCGGCGACTACTTCCAGCACGATGCGGCCAAGCATCGCCTGATCGGTGAACGCACCGCGGTGAGCTTCCGTCTGGGTGACGAAGTTCGTGT
>JAWVWU010000474.1:0-2553 GCA_033723595.1 Marinobacter sp.
GCCAGGATGCTGGGCCTTCAGGTTGGCAAGGGTTTTATCGACCAGTTGTGACGACTGACCGTGTTGGCCAAAAATACTGGCGGTGATAACAAGGATGTTTTTCATGATGGCGTGTCTCCAGACCTGAGGTTCAGGGTATGGAGTTATTAGACGCCGATCAGGAAAGGGAAGAAATCGAAGAGTTCTGGATGAGTTGTTCGAAAAAACTGAAAGCCCGGCAGGGTCCGAGACCAGACTGCCGGGCGACCGGTTACTCGACGTTGCGGGAGTAGAAGATTTCCAGCATTTCCCGCTTCAGGCGCTCTTCGATCGACTGAGCCTCTTCGGCGCCGAGGTCGCTCGCGTTGACGCCAAAGACGTAATTGTCGAGCTTGAAGTTCTTGAGCATCATCTTGGTGTGGAACATGTTTTCCTGATACACGTTGACGTCGATCATCTGATAGGCGTTCTGGGTATCCTCGGTCAGATAGTTCTGGATCGAGTTGATGTCGTGATCAATGTAATGTTTGGTGCCGTCCACGTCGCGGGTAAAGCCGCGCACCCGGTAATCCACCGTTACCACATCCGAGTCGAAGCTGTGAATCAGGTAATTCAGGACCTTCAGGGGCGAAATCAGGCCGCAGGTCGAGACATCGATGTCGGCCCGGAACGTGCTGATACCCTCGTAGGGGTGGCTTTCCGGGTAGGTGTGCACGGTGACATGGCTTTTGTCCAAGTGAGCGACAATGGTATCCGGCAGCGGGCCTGGAGATTCTTCGTTATCGGGCTCGCCATTGGTCAGCTCGTGCTCGGCGATGAGCATGGTCACGGACGCACCGTGGGGCTCGTAATCCTGACGAGCGATGTTGAGAATGTTGGCGCCGATGATCTTGACCACGTCCGACAGGATCTGGGTCAGTCGCTCCGCGTTATACATCTCATCAATGTAGTCAATGTAGGCTTCGCGCTGTTCCTCGGTCTGAGCGTAACAGATGTCGTAGATGTTGAAGCTCAGCGACTTGGTCAGGTTGTTGAAGCCATGCAACTGAAGTTTGTTTTCCATGTTCAGCTCCCCCTGGGTGATGGAGATGAATGACAGTGGTCATGCCTGCGGGTGCATGCCTGTTTGTGTTCGACACTGAGGCCGCCACCGACTACCGAACAGGCTGGTCACCTTTTGTGCAGGCCGGCGGGAGAGGATGCGTATTATGCACACCGTTCGGTTTGTTGGATAGAGTGACACCTGCATTTTAGCATCCGTAAAGACCGGAATGATGAACGCGTTTTCCGGGCCGTGTACGTTGACTTGGCAGCCCGGTGAGCGCCATTCGCTGCTCGGGTCTGTAGATCAACACCGGGATGCCGCTCGATGGCGTCAGCCCTCATGGATTTCATAGCTGTGGGTGATTGCAACCCCGGCCTGCTCCAGCATGATCGACGCCGAACAGTATTTTTCCGCCGACAGGCTGACGGCCCGCTTCACCAGAGTGTCCTTGAGCTGATGACCGGTCACGACAAAGTGCAGGTGAATGGCGGTAAACACCGCCGGCACCGCGTCTGCGCGCTGGGCTTCCAGCTCTGTCCGGCAATCGGTCACCTGTTGGCGGCTTTTCTGGAGGATGTTCATGACATCGAACGAGGAGCAGCCGCCCAGTCCCATCAACACCAGTTCCATCGGCCGGGGGCCGAGGTCGCGGCCACCGTGATCCGGTGGACCGTCGAGTTGGACCGTATGGCCGCTGCCGCTGGTTGCTTTGAAACTGGCGTCGCCGGTCCAGTTTATGGTTGCCTTCATAACCCTTGCACTCCTTCAATCTGAATGCGGCGATGCTATCACAACACGCCTGTGGCAGGCACTGTCAGGCCGGAGCAGAGCAAATGCTGAGTTCTGATCTATACTGTCTGGCAGATGCCGGTCTGACGTCACACGGAGAACGCGAGACGTTCCGGTCATGAGTTCGATTCTGGGTGTCGGCCGGTACCCCGGGTCCGGGCTGATCGCTTGCCGGTTGCCCAAACCCGGGCATCTTGATATAAGTTGCTCCGCCGACAGCATTGATCCAGTCATTGCCGGGCGCTGCCTCACGTTTATCAGGCAGGCTCGTCTGTCGGTCAGACAATCAAGACCCGCACGGACAGCAGGGAATGACAAAAATACCGGGATTCGCCAGTTAAGGAGGCACGACTCGCATTATGGCTACCATCGTCAAGCCGGTTGAGCAGAAGACAAAACACCTCGATTATTTCCTTTCACAGTGCCATCGTCGGCGCTATCCCGCCAAGAGCACCATTATTTACGCGGGCGACAAGAGCGACTCGCTGTTTTACATCGTCAAAGGATCCGTCACGGTCATTATCGAGGATGACGACGGACGTGAAATGATCATGGCCTACCTGAACGCCGGTGATTTCTTCGGCGAAATGGGGCTCTTCGACAACATGGATTCCCGCAGCGCCTGGGTCAAAGCCAAGACCGAGTGCGAGGTCGCGGAGATCAGCTATACCAAGTTCCGGGAAATTGCCCAGCAGGATCCCCGGGTGCTTTACTTTATCGGTGAGCAAATGGCGACCCGC
>JAWVWU010000475.1:0-2553 GCA_033723595.1 Marinobacter sp.
CTGACCCCGTCGGGATTTTTCACCCTGTTGAAAAATGGTGATCTGACGGATCCGGTTGGCGCGGCAAGTGAATACGGAGCCGGTCTCATTAACGCGGTCAAGGCGATAAACGCGGCACAGGGTGCCATACCGACAACACTGGTTGTTTCGCCGTCCGCGCTGCAGTTCCGGCAGGAGTTCGTCAGCGAGACCCTCGCCCTGACGGAGTACGCCGCGTCGGATCCTAAACCCCTGTCAGATGCGTCGGAGTCGACGTTGACGGCCGTGTCCATGCCTGACTGGCTGTCGCTGGACCCGGCCGATGCCGCCGGCATTCAGAGTTCCGGCTCTGTGTCAGCCACCCTGGTACCAGGCAAACTCACCGACGGTGAACGCTACCAGGGCAATATCGTGCTCACTTACGACACCAACGCGCAAGCTGGCCGAACGCTGACCGTGCCGGTCACCGCAAGGCTGGGTGAACAGCCGGAGGCGCGCAACGCCGGTCGTCATTATGTACTGCTGGTCAGTGCCGACGCCAATCGTGACACGCTGGCACAGCAGGTGGTTGATGCGCAGAACGGCCAGTACAGTTTCCGGTTCGCCAGTGTTGATCCGGGCTCGTATTTCCTGGTGGCAGGAACCGATTCCGACAATAATGGCTACATCTGCGAGAACGGTGAGGCGTGCGCGGAATACCCGGTCAACGGATTGCCCGAGACCATCACGGTCAGTGATCAACCTCAGACCGGCCTGGTCATTAACACCAGTTTCCGGCGTCCGACTGTGGCTTCCATGGGATTGCCGAGAAGCGGTTTCCATGGTTACCGGCTGCTATCGCCCGCCGATGCCGGCAAGGCGCCAATGCATCGTCTCAGGAGTCAACCATGAATCCTTTCTCGCGCTTTCTGGGGCTTGTGATGGCGGTGAGCCTGACTGCCTGCGCCAGCCCGAAGACTCCGCCGCCGGCCCCCGCGCCGGTCGAGCCAGATCGGTTTCTGGCGCGTCAGGTGACCGCGTCCGATCATTGCGGATTGGTGGCCCCCGGGCTGGTGGACATTGCGGACGAGGCAACTCTGACGCGTTTTCTTTCGTTGCCTGCGCAGACGTTAACCTTGCCCGATTCTCCCGATTTTGACCGGCAGCATTTCCTGGTGGTGGCCCTGGGGCAGAAGCCCAGCGCCGGCTACGGCGTAACGCTGGCTTCGGCTGCGCTGCATGATCAGGTGCTCAGGCTGGATGCGCAGGTCCGCAAGCCTGCCGCCGACCAGATGGCCGCCCAGGTTGTGACCACCCCCTGCATGGTGCTGGCGATTCTGTCCGGTCACTGGCAGCGAATCGAGGTGCATGGCGAGGGCATGCCAACCCTGACGCGGATGCGATAGGGCCGCAGATGCCCGGGCCCGGCGCCACAAAACAACCGTTGATCTTTGCTGACGAATCCCTAAGCTATGGAAGCCCGGATTCAACACAGGAACCTGCGATTGTGTCTGCTGGTGCACGCTGCCGCCCGGCATAGCCAGCGGGTCTGACCGGGGGTTCCCCCAACTGCCACAGAGAAACCGTCCGTTTATGAGCCAGAAACAGTACAACGCCGATGCGATTGAAGTCCTCAGCGGTCTGGACCCGGTGCGCAAGCGTCCGGGCATGTACACCGACACCAGTCGGCCCAATCACCTGGCGCAGGAGGTGATTGACAATAGCGTGGACGAGGCGTTGGCCGGTTACGCCCGCCGCATTGATGTGGTGCTCTACAGTGATGGCTCACTGAGCGTTGAGGACGATGGCCGTGGCATGCCGGTAGACCTTCACAAGGAAGAGGGCCTGCCCGGGGTGGAGTTGATTCTGACCCGCCTGCACGCAGGCGGTAAGTTTTCCCAGGGCAGCTACGGCTTCGCCGGTGGCCTCCACGGCGTCGGTGTATCGGTGGTCAATGCCCTGTCCAGGCATCTGGAAGTGACCATCAAACGGGACGGTCAGCTTCATCAGATGACGTTTGCCGACGGCGAGAAGCTGACCGAACTGGCGGTGATCGATACCGTCGGTAAGCGCAATACTGGCACTCGTCTCAAGTTCCTCCCCGATGCCAGCTATTTCGACAGCCCCCGGTTCTCACTGAGCCGTCTGCGCCATAACCTGCGGGCCAAGGCCGTGCTGTGCCCGGGCCTGGTGGTGACGTTCCTGCAGGAACAGACCGGTGAAAAAGACGAGTGGTGCTATGAGGACGGACTGCGCGATTACCTGCGCACCGCGCTGGCCGATCTGGAAGTGATGCCGTTGTCGCCGTTTACCGGCGAGTTTACCGGCAACAGCGAAGAGGTCCACTGGGCCATTCAGTGGCTGCCAGAAGGCGGAGAAGGCGTGATGGAAAGCTACGTCAACCTGATCCCGACGGCACAGGGTGGGACCCACGTAAACGGGTTGCGGACGGGGTTGCTTGAGGCCATGCGCGAGTTCTGCGAGTTCCGCAATCTGATGCCCCGAGGGGTCAAGCTGTCTCCGGAAGACATCTGGGACCGCTGCGGCTACGTGTTGTCCTTCAAGATGCAGGACCCCCAGTTTTCTGGTCAGACC
>JAWVWU010000476.1:0-2553 GCA_033723595.1 Marinobacter sp.
AAAGCTCGACAACGTCTGTTATGAAATTCGTGGCGTGGTTTTGCGGGAGGCGCGCCGTCTCGAGGAAGAGGGGCATCGTATCCTCAAGCTGAACATCGGCAACCCCGCCGCGTTCGAGCTGGACGTGCCGGAGGAAATCCAACAGGACGTCATCTACAACATGCACGCCGCCCAGGGGTATGTGGAGTCAAAAGGGCTGTTCTCGGCCCGCAAGGCGGTCATGCATTATTGCCAGCAACGGGGCATTGAAAAGGTCGATATCGATGATATCTACCTCGGCAACGGCGTCAGCGAGCTCATCGTCATGTCGATGCAGGCCATGCTGGACACCGGAGACGAAGTCCTCATTCCGGCACCGGACTACCCCCTGTGGACGGCCGCGGTCACCCTCTCCAGTGGTAAGCCTGTGCATTACCGCTGCGACGAACAGCAGGACTGGTTCCCGGATATTGACGATATCAAAAGCAAACTGACGTCCCGGACCCGGGCCATCGTACTGATCAACCCCAACAATCCGACCGGCGCCGTTTATCCCCGGGAGTTGCTGGAGCAGGTCATTGAACTGGCCAGACAGCACAACCTGATCATCCTGTCGGACGAGATCTACGACAAGATTCTTTACGACGGTGTTGAGCACATCTCGACCGCGTCACTGGCAAGCGACGTGCTATTTTTTACCTATAACGGACTGTCGAAGAATTACCGGGCCGCCGGCTACCGGTCGGGCTGGATGATCATCAGCGGCGCCAAACACAAGGCCCGCGACCTGATTGAGGGGATCGACATGCTGGCCTCCATGCGCCTGTGTGCCAATGTCCCGGCCCAGCTGGGCATCCAGACAGCGCTGGGGGGCTACCAGTCCATCAACGACCTGGTTCTGCCCGGCGGCCGTCTCTACGAACAACGGGAAACCGCCTGGTCGCTCCTCAATGACATTCCCGGAGTCAGTTGCGTCAAACCCAAAGGCGCGCTTTACCTTTTCCCCCACCTGGACCCCAAGCGCTTCCCGATCCAGAACGACGAGCGCCTGGTGCTTGATCTTCTGCTTCAGGAGCAGATTCTCCTGGTTCAGGGATCGGCCTTCAATCTTGACGACCGACAGCACCTGCGCGTGGTCTTTCTGCCCCGGGAGGACACGCTGGAAGACGCGATCAAACGGCTGGCGCACTTCCTGTCAACGTATCAGCAGTAGGAATTCCGGTTATGGCCGATATTCACATTGAAGAGTTCTACAAGGATGTCGCCATCGCCCTGGTCCAGCTTTACGGCGCCTTTCCCCGGCGCGTGAACCTGTTCGTGGAAGATATTGCCGGAGCCGATGAGCCTGACGAGTTCGGCCTTCACAGTCGTCGCCACATGGCGTGCTTCGGGGCGTTGCTGTGGCTCAGCGAGGAAGGCCTGCTCCGCTACGTCGACACCATTCGCCAGGACGCGCTTGACCAGGCCGTTCTGACCCGCGCCGCGTTTATCCGCCTGAGCTCGCCGGCCGGCTCCGCACTGACCGCCGAAATAGCTCCACAGGCACTGGCTTCGGCCGCCAAAGCACCCCCGTCCATCAAGCAGGACTTCTCCTCGTTCATCCATCTCTTCCGTGAAGCATTGCGCAGCGGCAGCTCGGCACAGATCTCACGGATCGTGCACGCCACTTTTTTCAATGCCGGAGCGTTTGACAACGCATCGGCCAATTGAAACCGGACAACCCATACCCATTATAGCGAGTGTAGGTTGGAGGGAACTCTGGCACCCGGCATTGCAACCGCCCGGTTGACGCCTGCCCGGCTCCCGCGCGCCTGATACCAGGCATCTGCTATCGGAAGGAATATTGATGAGAATTCTGCTGCTGCTTGCGACCAATATCGCGGTTCTGATTGTTGCCAGTATTACTCTGAGCCTGCTCGGCGTGGACAGCTACCTCGCCCGAAACGGCATTCAGTACCAGTCTCTGCTTATATTTGCCGGCGTGTTCGGCTTCGCCGGTGCGTTTGTTTCCCTGCTGATATCCAAGCCCATGGCTAAATGGAGTACCCGAGCGCAGGTCATTGATCAACCCCGCACACCCACTGAACGCTGGCTGATGGAAACCGTTTCGGCGCTGGCGACCCGTGCCGGCATCGGCATGCCCGAGGTGGCCATATTCCCGGCCGAGCAATCCAACGCGTTCGCGACCGGGTGGAACCGGAATGATGCCCTCGTGGCGGTCAGCCAGGGGCTCCTGAACCGTTTCGACAAAGACGAGATCCGGGCCATTCTGGGTCATGAGATCGGCCATGTTGCCAATGGCGACATGGTCACCCTGACCCTGATCCAGGGTATTGTGAACACCTTCGTCATTTTCGCCTCGCGGGTCATCGGCTCGCTCGTCGATCGCACCGTATTTCGCAGCGAAAGCGGTCACGGTCCCGGGTTTTTCATCGTCAGCATCGTGGCGCAGATCGTTCTGGGTATTCTTGCCAGTACCATTGTTTTCTGGTTTTCGAGACGGCGTGAATTCCGCGCGGACGCCGCCGGTGCAGAATTAGCCGGACGCGGGGCAATGATCAACGCGCTCACCCG
>JAWVWU010000477.1:0-2553 GCA_033723595.1 Marinobacter sp.
CCGGCGGTGTCGGTACCGAGCGAGAACGGCACCAGGCCACGGGCCACCACGGACGCCGAACCTGAACTGGAACCGCCGCTGATCACGGCCGGGTCAAATGCATTCGGCACTGCTCCGTAGGGCGAGCGTGTGCCGACCAGGCCGGTGGCAAACTGGTCCAGGTTGGTTTTGCCCATCAGGATGGCGCCAGCCTCCCGCAGGCGGGCGACAACGTCGGCATCGACCGTCGGCGAGTAGGCGTAGTCGGGGCAGCCCGCGGTGGTATCAAAACCGGCGGCGTCAATGTTGTCCTTGGCGGCAAAGGGCACGCCGTACAGAGGCAGGAGGCTGAGGTCGCCGTCGCAAGCCTGCAGGCGATCAGCCAGCTGCGACAGGGCGTTTTCGAGACCGGTTCGGCTCACGCGGGCAATCCAGGCCGGATCATCTGCCCGGATCTGGCTCCAGAGCTTGGTTAACAGGGCGTCCGGTGTGGCGCCGGTGCGGTAGGCCTGTTGCCAGTCCTGAATGGTCCATCCCGTGGTTGAGGTCATGGTGCGTTCCCAGTGGTGACTTGTATACAAGATGTCATGGCAACGCTTATGCCAGTTCGTCGCTATCCTCCCATTAATCAATTAAAACAGGGGGTTGGTTTCTATTTGAGAGCGCGGGCCAGACACGGCTTGCACCGTCATGGCACCCGGGCGAATAGGGCGGCGCCATGACGGTGCAAGGAGTCACCGTTGTCGTTTTTAATGTTTCG
Organism: Marinobacter sp.; assembly: GCA_033723595.1. Taxonomy (GTDB): domain Bacteria; phylum Pseudomonadota; class Gammaproteobacteria; order Pseudomonadales; family Oleiphilaceae; genus Marinobacter. Next base: position 740 of record JAWVWU010000477.1, read on the forward strand.
TTGAAATCATATCTTTCTGTTTTTAAACAATAAAAATGAAAAATACCAGTATTCATCGGACCCCGGCACCGGCGCTCCAAGGTAGTGCGCCGCCCGGGGCGCATGGTTCCTGTTGGTGCGCGGGCGGTTGCGGACTGTTCACGTGTATCCCGGTTAACTGACTGATTTTGAATCAGGATTCTGGAAGTTGGAACGGCCGATGCAGAGCAGGGGATGCGATTGCACAGTGACGATTGCAGCAAACGACTGGAGAAGCGTTTGGTGCGGCGAATCACAGCGTCGCCTGGTTCTGGCGAGCCCGTAGCTGGTCAAAGGACGACATCGCCTGCTGTGTTCCCGGCGCTTTGTGCTTCATCCGCGGCATTTTTCAGCGGTTGCCAAAAAAACACAGGAAAAGGACGCGCACAATGAATGTGAAAAAAGTCATCAAACTAGGACTGTCCGCGCTGGCTGTTTCAGCTTCTCTGACGGCTGCGGCCGCAGATCTGCCACCGATCAAGGTTGGTATTCTCCACTCGCTCTCCGGAACCATGGCGATCAGTGAATCGGCCCTGAAAGACACCATGCTGATGCTGATCAAAAAGCAGAACGAGGAGGGCGGCCTGCTGGGTCGCAAGATTGAGCCGGTGGTGGTCGACCCGGCCTCCAACTGGCCCCTGTTCGCTGAGAAAGCCCGCGAACTGCTGGCCAAAGACAAGGTCGATGTGATCTTCGGTAACTGGACGTCGGTCTCCCGCAAGTCCGTTCTGCCGGTGGTGGAAGAGCTCAACGGCCTGCTGTTCTACCCGGTTCAGTACGAGGGCGAAGAGTCGTCCGAGAACGTCTTCTACACCGGCGCAGCGCCGAACCAGCAGGCGATTCCCGCGGTCAATTACCTGATGAACGAAGTCGGCGTGAAGCGCTGGGTTCTTGCCGGCACGGACTATGTGTATCCGCGCACGACTAACAAGATTCTGGAAGCCTATCTCAAGGATCACGGTGTGGCGGATGCCGACATCATGATCAACTACACACCGTTTGGTTACTCCAACTGGCAGTCGATTGTTGCGGATATCAAGAAGTTCGGCAGCCAGGGCAAGAAAACCGCGGTGGTCTCCACCATCAACGGCGATGCCAACGTTCCCTTCTATCGTGAACTGGCCAACCAGGGCGTGGACGCCGCTGACATTCCGGTGGTGGCCTTCTCCGTGGGCGAACAGGAACTCTCGGGCATTGATACTGCGCCGCTGGTGGGTCACCTGGCCGCCTGGAACTACTTCATGAGCGTCGAGAACGACGCCAACTACGACTTCATCGATTCCTGGATCAAGTTCACCGGCAATGAAGAAGCGGTCACCAACGACCCGATGGAAGCGCACTACATTGGCTTCAATATGTGGGTCCAGGCGGTCAAGAAAGCCGGCACCACCGACGTCGATGCGGTCAAGGACGCGATTATCGGCGTGACTGTGCCCAACCTGACTGGCGGCTACGCCACCATGATGCCCAACCATCACATCACCAAACCGGTGCTCATTGGCGAAATACAGGACAACGGACAGTTCTCCGTGGTCTGGCAGACACCGTCAACCGTGGCCGGTGATGCCTGGTCTGACTTCCTGCCCGGGTCCAGGGACCTGATCAGCGACTGGCGCAAGCCGCTGCACTGCGGCAACTACAACGTGGTCGAGAAGACCTGTGGCGGCAAGGAAAAGGTAGCGTCGAAATAAGGCCGACAGCACGTGACCTGACGGACGGGTGCCGGTAGCCGGTGCCCGTCCCCAACCCGACGCATCTCCATTTCAAGTGCCGACAGACCCAAGCCCTGCCACGCG
>JAWVWU010000478.1:0-2550 GCA_033723595.1 Marinobacter sp.
ACTCACCCTGGCCATGCAGTTCCGGCTGCGCAACGAACTCAAAGCCCGCGGCCGGGACCCCGGAGCGCTGTCCTTTCACCTGTTTGATGCAGCGGATGATCTGCTGCCGACCCACAACGGGAAAGTCCGTGAGACATTCAGACAACGGCTCAACAAGCGGGGCGTCAACCTGCACTTCGGCTCCGCCGTGGCCAGGGTCGAGGCCAATCGCCTGACCACGGAGTCCGGTGATTCTCTTGCCGTGGACGAAGTCTTGTGGGTCACCCGGGCGGGCGGTCCGGCGTGGCTTGCGGAAACGGGTCTGGCGCTGGATCCGGGGGGATTCATCCGCACCCGCGAGACCCTTCAAACAGAAACCGATGACCGGATATTCGCCGCCGGCGATATCGCGAATGTCACGGCGCACCCCCGCGAAAAAGCCGGGGTATTCGCTGTGCGACAGGGGCGACCGCTGGCCGACAATCTTCGTCTGGCCGCGCTTGGCCGTGAACCCAAGCCGTTCAAACCCCAGAAAACCTGGCTGGCCCTGATCAGCACAGGTGATAAGTACGCCATTGCATCCAAGGGCAACTTTTTCCTCAAAGGCCGTCTGGTGTGGCAATGGAAGAACTGGATTGACCACCGGTTCATGGCCCGGTTCAACCAGCTGCCCGCGATGGATGAAAGCAACGCCCTGCCCGACACGTCCGCCGCACAAAGCCCGGACGACGCCTCTCAGGCCATTTCAGCCGTGGCCATGCGCTGCGGCGGCTGCGGCGCCAAAGTGGGCAGCACGGTTCTTTCCAGGGCGTTGTCGTCACTCCAGCCACTGGAGCGTGATGACGTACTGGTCGGTCTGCACGCACCGGACGATGCAGCCGTTTTGCGGGTTCCGCCGGGCAAGGCCGTCGTGCACACCGTGGATTTTTTCCGGGCGTTTATCGACGACCCTTACGTCTTTGGCCGGGTGGCCGCCAACCACAGCCTGGGTGACATTTTCGCCATGGGCGCCGAAGCCCAGAGTGCGACCGCGGTTGCCACCGTGCCCTATGGCATCGAATCGAAAGTGGAGGACGTGGTTTTCCAGATGATGACCGGCGCGGTCGAAGTGCTGAACGAGGCGGGCTGCGCGCTGGTCGGTGGCCATACCGGCGAAGGTCGGGAATTGGCGCTGGGCTTTGCCATCAACGGCCTGATCGACCCCGATGACGTCATGAGCAAAGGCAACCTGAAAGCCGGCGATGCCCTGATTCTGACCAAACCGATCGGTACCGGCACCCTGTTTGCAGCCCACGCCAAACTGGCCGCCCGTGGCCGATGGATTGATGCGGCGCTGGCGTCAATGACCCAGTCGAACAAGGCGGCGGCCGAGTGTCTGAGCCGCTACAGCGTTGCGGCCTGTACCGACGTCACCGGATTCGGCTTACTGGGCCATCTGGTGGAGATGACCCGGCCGTCCGGGGTTGATGCAGAACTGGATCTGACCGCCCTGCCCATTCTACCAGGCGCAGAGGAAACGGCCGCGGCCGGCATACTCAGCTCGCTGCAACCGGCCAATATCCGGCTCAGACGGGGCATCCGCAACCAGGCTGAATGGGTGAAGCATCCGCGCTATCCGCTGATCTTTGACCCCCAGACAGCCGGCGGCCTGCTTGCCGGTGTGCCGGCAGACAAAGCGGAAGCCTGTGTCGCGGAACTCAAGGCGCTCGGTTACCCCCACACCGCGATTATCGGGCGCGTCCTGCCTCAGGGCGAGGCCATTGAGCCTGTCACCCTGAAGGCGTAATCCAAAACCCCGATCAGAGCCGCTTGCTCGGCGGCGGGAACAAAGCATTCCGCCTGTCGGGCCACCCCAGCCCTGAGCGCCGCGAGAAAATCAGCAGAGGTTTCTGCCCGTCGCAGACAGTGGGCGAGGTCGGCTTCATCGCCGGCTCTGAAATAACCGGGGTAATCGTCACCCAGAAGTCCCCGGTTGCCGGCAATGTCAGAGGCCAGTATGGGTAAGCCTGAACGACAGGCCTCGGACACCACGTTCGCCCCGCCTTCCATTACGGAGCTGATCACCATCAGCTGTGCCCGGCTCATCAATGTCTGCACAGCTGGCCGGTCAAGCTCGCCCAGCCAATGGTAGCGTGAGTTGCTCGACGCCTCCTGGTTTGCGCGAAGAGCCCAGTCCTCGTCATGAGCGCGTCCTGCCTGGACGATCCGGATACGTGAAGTCTCGGGCAGCAAACGGGCCGCGAGCGCGGCTCTCAGCGAATCTTTTTCACTGCGCAGATGACCAATCACACAGACCTCGAAACAATCCGTTGTCGGGGACTGTCGTGGTAACGGGTCGGACGCGGATTGCAGGACGGTCATCAACTTGCCGTGCCAGCGGTCCGGCAGATCGTCGGCGACCAGTCGGTGAAGCCCGACCAGAACGTCGGCCAGATCGATACAGTGGTCCGTCTCCTCAGGATGACTCTGCCTGAACTGATAGAGATCGGTGCCGGTCAACACGACAATCAGCGGACGACCCGGGAAGCACGCCTTGAACCGTGCCGCGGCTTCGCGGCTACGCCAGGCGTG
>JAWVWU010000479.1:0-2548 GCA_033723595.1 Marinobacter sp.
CCCTAATCGAACAGCCTGCAATCACCCTGCGCCCAAAGTAGGGCTGGACACCCTCCCACCCCCTGCCTATCGTTACAGTGACAACCATCGCATGACGCCCCGGCGAGTAACGATCTATGACTGACGCCATTCGGGTCTATCCGGCCAAACCCCAAAAGGTCTACTTTTTCGGCACTTGCCTGATTGATCTGTTCTACCCTGACGCAGGCCTTGCGGGCATTCAGCTGCTCGAGCGCGAAGGCATCGAGGTGATCTACCCGCAGGACCAGACCTGCTGCGGCCAACCGGCCTACACCTCAGGCTATCACGACGAGGCCAGAGCGGTGGCCGCGGCCCAGCTCGACCTGTTCCCCGGCGACTGGCCTATTGTGGTGCCCTCGGGTTCCTGCGGTGGCATGATGCGCAAACACTATCCGGACCTGTTCGCTGACACGCCCCGGGCGGAGTCGGCCCGGCAGGTCGCCGGGCGCGTCTGGGAACTGACCGACTTTCTGCTCAACGTCTGCCACATCAAGCTCCATGACCTGGGTGAACCCACCACCGTCGCGCTGCATACGTCCTGTTCCGCCCGGCGTGAAATGGGCATAGCCGAGGTTGGGCCGGCCCTGCTGTCGCAGCTTGAGAACGTCACCCTGGTAACCCAGCAGCGCGCAGAAGAGTGCTGCGGCTTCGGGGGCACCTTTGCCGTGCGTCACCCGGAAATTTCCGCAGCCATGGTGGGCGACAAGGTGCAGGCACTGGAAGACGCCGGCGCCCCGGCCTTTGTCACCACGGACTGCGGCTGCCTGATGAACATCGCCGGTTTCGCGGAGAAGGAAGCGCGGCCGCTGTCCGGCGAACATATTGTCAGCTTTCTCTGGAAGCGCGTTTCGGCATCATCCGGCAAGGGAGGGGCCGCCTGATGCCAGATACCCTGACCCCGCATTCAAACGTCCGGCAGTTTCACCCGCGGGCCCGGGCGGCGCTGGAAAACCCACAGATCCGCGCCAACTTCCGCAAGGCCATGGACGGGCTGATGGACAAGCGGCGCACGGCGTTTGCAGAGTGGGACCTGGAAACACTGCGGACCCTGGGCGCCAATATCCGCCAGCAGGCGCTGGCCAATCTGCCGGACCTGCTGGAGCAGCTCGAACAGACCCTGACGACCAACGGCATCCAGGTGCACTGGGCGCGCAGCAGTGATGAAGCCTGCGAGGTGATCCGGGATATCTGCGTGGCCCGCGGAGCCAAACGGGTCATCAAGGGCAAATCGATGGTGTCCGAGGAAATGGAGCTGAACCATTACCTGGAGGAACAGGGCATTGAAGCCCTCGAGTCCGACCTGGGCGAGTACATTGTCCAGCTGGCCGAGGAAACGCCCTCCCACATCATCATGCCGGCGATTCACAAGAATACCGGCGAAATTTCCGATTTGCTCCACGCGAAAACCGGCACTGACCGCTCCCACGACGTGAATTATCTGACTGCCAGCGCTCGCCAGCAGCTGCGGGAGAAATTCATGCAGGCGGACGTCGGTATCTCGGGCGTCAATTTCGCCGTCGCCGAAACCGGCACGCTTTGCCTGGTGGAGAACGAAGGCAACGGCCGGATGACCACCACCGTCCCGCCCTGCCATATTGCGGTGACCGGTATCGAGAAGGTGGTTGGCACCCTCGACGACGCCGCCGCACTGCTGGCCCTGCTGACACGCTCGGCGACCGGTCAGCACATTACGACCTACTTCAACATGATCTCCCGGCCGCGCCAGCCGGAGGAATTCGACGGCCCGGAAGCCGTCCATCTGGTGCTGGTCGACAATGGCCGCTCGTCGATTTACCAGGACGACGAACTGCTGGACACCCTGCGCTGTATTCGCTGTGGCGCCTGTATGAATCACTGTCCGGTATACACCCGCATTGGCGGGCATGCCTATGGCACCACCTACCCCGGCCCGATCGGCAAGATACTGATGCCTCACCTGCTCGGCCTTGACGATACCCGTCACCTGCCCAGCGCATCGTCCCTGTGCGGAGCCTGCGGCGAAGTCTGCCCGGTGCGGATTCCGATTCCGGACCTGCTGGTGCGCCTGCGCCGGGAATCGGTGGACGGTGACCGGGTCCATGACAGCCGGATGCGCGGTCACGGCCTGAAACGATCGACCTGGGAAGCCCTGGCGTGGCGAGGCTGGCAATGGCTGCATGTGCGCCCGATGTTCTATCGGCTGGGAACGGCACTCGGTGCCCGGCTGCGTAAATTGCAACCGGGCAAGGCCGGCGCCTGGACCCGATACCGCACCAGCCCGAAGCTCGCGGCGCGCACCCTGCATCAGCAACTGCGGGAACGGCAGGCCGGCACCACCGGCGTTACCCGGACACCGCAGCAGGGCACATCGCAATGAGCGCCCGCGACGACATTCTCAACGCCCTGCGGTCGCGTCGGGACGGTGCCATCTCGGCGCCCGCCCCGGATTTTACCGTGGTCACCGAGCGCCCCTGGAATGCCGCTGAAAAACTGGATCGGTTCCAGCGCATGATCGAGTCGGTGCATGGCGAGGTCCATCGGGTGGACG
>JAWVWU010000480.1:0-2541 GCA_033723595.1 Marinobacter sp.
ACACGATCAAGCCCCAGGTCTATCTCGGTCGGATGAAGCGCTTCGAGGTAGGCCAGCCAGGCGTCGAGTGACGCCCCGGCGGCCGGTGCTGACAGACGGGACGTCTCAGCCGGAGGTTTCGGTGGCATCGGCATCCGGCTTCTCGGTCACTTCAAATTCGATCGGCGCCTCCTCGGCCGGTTTGTCCTGACCGGTAAACTTGGCCAGAACGGCCGAGATGCGGGTGCGAAGCTGGTGTCGGTGCACAATCATGTCCACGGCGCCGTGCTCAAGCAGGAACTCGCTGCGCTGGAAACCCTCCGGCAGCTTTTCCCGGACCGTCTGTTCGATCACCCGCGGCCCGGCAAAGCCGATCAACGCGTTGGGTTCCGCGATGTTGAGATCACCCAGCATCGCCAGGCTGGCCGACACGCCTCCAAACACCGGATCGGTCAAAACCGATATATACGGAATGCCCTCCTGCTTCATACGCTCAAGCACGGCAGCGGTTTTGGCCATCTGCATGAGCGACAACAGCGCCTCCTGCATCCGGGCACCGCCACTGGCTGAGAAGCAGACCAGCGGGATCCGTTCCGCCAGGGCGATATTGGCGGCCTGAACGAATTTTTCGCCGACCACCTGCCCCATGGAGCCGCCGAGGAAGTTGAACTCGAAGGCGCAACTGACTAGCGGTACACCCACCACGGAACCACGAATGACTACCAGAGCGTCTTTTTCGCCGGTGGCTTTCTGGTTCTGGGCCAGCCGCTCTTTATAGCGGCGGGTGTCCTTGAACTTGAGCCGGTCCCAGGGTTCGAGGTCTGCCGCGATCTCTTCGCGACCGTCGGCGTCAAGGAAGATGTCCAGCCTGCGACGCGCGTTGACCCGCATATGGTGGTTACATTTCGGACAGACGTCGAGGTTCTTGTCCAGCTCAGGCTTGTACAGAAAGGCACTGCACTTCGGGCACTTTTTCCAGAGCCCTTCAGGCACGCTGGTGCGCTGTTTGGAATCTGAGCGGATCATGCTTGGCATGATCTTGTCGAGCCAGTTACTCATGGTGTCATCCTGTCCTGTGATGAGAGCCTTTCAGACCGCTGCGACGAAGCGTGTCAGGATGCCAGTCCGTCCAGGGCCTCACGCATCGGGTGGAGCAGATCCGTCAGCGCTCGTTTGAGCTGCGCAGGATCTGTCTGATGTTGGGCTATTGTATTCACCAGAACGCTGCCGACAATTACACCATCGGATACCCGGCCAACAGCTGCCGCCGTTTCTGCATCTCGAATACCGAAGCCTACGGCGACCGGCAGGGCCGTCAGTTCGTGGATATGTTTGACCTTGCCGGCAACCTCTTCAACGTTAATATTAGACGCCCCGGTCACACCCTTAAAGGAAACATAGTACACATAACCGGATGAGTGCTGACTGATCGCCCGGATACGGTCGTCCGACGTCGTCGGCGCGAGCAGGAAGATGGCGTCCAGATTCCGCGCAGTAAACAGCGGCGCAACCTCGTCGGCCTCTTCCGGCGGCAGATCGACCGTCAGGATGCCATCGACCCCGGATTCAACCGCCAGGTCTGCAAACACCTCCGCGCCCATCGCTTCCATCGGATTGAGGTAACCCATCAGCACGATCGGCGTGGTGGTGTTGGTCTCGCGAAAAGTACGCACCATCCCCAGCACCTGCCTCAGGGACGTGCCATGCACCAGGGCCCGCTCACAGGCTGCCTGAATCACCGGGCCATCCGCCATCGGGTCGGAGAAAGGGACGCCCAGCTCAATGATATCGGCGCCAGCCTCAACCAGGGTGTGCAACAGGTCAACTGTCTGATCCGGTGATGGATCCCCAGCCGTAATAAAGGGAATCAGCGCCTTTCTGCCCTGCCCCTTCAGGCTTTTCAACACACCCTCGATACGACTCATGCCTGCTCCTCTATTGCCGCGCACACGAATGGCGCCTGCTGATTGTAGAACGTCCGGTCAGGGACGATACGGTTAAAGCTCGATACCATCCAGTTGGGCGATGGTATGAATGTCCTTGTCACCTCGACCGGAAACATTGATAACCACGATCTTGTCCGGCTCCATCTCAGCCGCCAGCTTCATGGCATAGGCCACCGCATGGGCCGTTTCCAACGCCGGCATTATACCTTCGATTCGGGTCAGTTTGCGGAATCCGTCCAGCGCCTCATCGTCGGTCACTGAGACATAGTTGGCCCGACCGATATCTTTCAACCAGCTGTGCTCCGGCCCCACGCCCGGATAATCCAGTCCGGCGCTGACCGAATGGGTGCCGGAGATCTGGCCGTTCTCGTCTTCCATCAGGTAGGTCCGGTTGCCGTGCAGAACGCCCGGCCGACCCGCCGTCAGCGGCGCGGCATGCTGCCCGGTTTGGATGCCGAGGCCGCCGGCCTCAACACCGTACAGCTGGACACTTTCGTCGGTGAGGAACGGGTAGAACATGCCAATGGCGTTGGAGCCCCCGCCCACACAGGCAACCAGGGCATCCGGAAGTTTGCCGGCCTGGCGCAGTGATTGCTCCCGGGTTTCACGGCCAATC
>JAWVWU010000481.1:0-2540 GCA_033723595.1 Marinobacter sp.
ATCAGGATCAGGGGCAGGTAGCGCAGGTAATCGTGGACCAGGAAGTCCCAGTCGTAGACGCCTGCCGACCAGAGCAGGATCACCATCAGGCAGCCCGCCGAGGCAACCGCGATGCCCGCGCCAAAGAAGCCGCAGAAGAAGATGTAGGCAAAGAAATTCCGAAAGCCCCGCCGGCGTTCCCAGATCATAATGCCGTGACTCACCAACGCGGGAATGAACACCGTGACAAGCGCGTTGACGGCGAACAGACGCAGCGACTCCTGGCCGGTAATGACCACCGACGCCAGGGCCAGCAAGCCGGCGAGAACCGCCAGTTCCCAGCCCAGCATCAGGGTCACCGCCGTCATGCCGAACAGGTGGATGGTCAGCCCCGGCGCCAGCCCGGCCCGCAAATGCCAGAGCAGGCCCAACACCACCGCGGAAGCGAACAGACTGTGCTGCAGTGCGTCGTCTGAGAGCAAGCGGCGCCAGTCGGCGCGACGAACAGCCCACACCAGCAGGCCCGCGCATACCATGGCGGCCAGAATCAGCACGCTGCCCGGCAGTAAATTATCGATCAAGCCCATGATCCAGACCCCGTGCCCTCACGCCAGTCAATCAATCCCGACATTATCCTGTTGATCTTCCTTAATACGGCATTAAGCTGAACATGACATCATCGATCTATCATTGTCTTAATTTTTTGCGAGGGCCAGAAGCGTGCGCATTTTGCTGATCGAGGATGACCATTTGTTGGCCGAGGCCATGCTCAGCATGCTCCGTGACAGCCAGGACACCGTTGACTGGGTCGACGACGGCCAGCACGCGCTGGATGCCCTGCTCGGAGAGCGCTTCGACCTGGCCATCCTCGACCTCACGCTGCCTCGTCTGGACGGACTCGAGGTGCTGAAACGGGCCCGCAAGCAGGGCGTGTCAACGCCGGTCATCATTCTGACCGCACGGGCCGACATGACCGAGAAGCTGTCCGGCCTCGATTCAGGCGCCGATGACTACCTCACCAAACCGTTCGTGATGTCGGAACTCAAGGCGCGTATACGTGCCGTGACCCGGCGCGCGGCCGGACAGGCCGACTCGGGTATCACGGTCGGCGCCCTCACCATGGATCCGGAACACGGCCAGCTCAAGATCGGCGAAGCCCTGTGCACACTGCCGCGCACCGAGTTCCAGATTCTCCACTACCTGATGCGACACCCGGACCGGGTCGCCACCCGGCGCCGCCTGGAAGAGCAGCTTTACGGCTGGGAGCACGGCGCGGAGAGCAATGCGCTGGAGGTCCATGTTCACCATCTGCGCAAGCGGATTGGCAAAACCGTCATTCGCACTGTGCGGGGTGTCGGCTACATGCTCGATTCGAAAGCGGCCGCCGAGGCCGGGACCACGTCATGTCCCTGACCCGTACCCTGACGCTGACCGTGACCGTGATGGTGCTGACCATGGCGGTGATGGCGGGCATCTGGAGCTACTCCCAGAGCAGTCACGAGCTGGAAGAGCTGTTCGACGCGGAACTCGCCCAGAGCACCCGTATCGTTCAGGGCCTGGTCAGGCACCTGTCCCAGACCCAGACGTTCAACGAGATGCGCAGCTCGCTGGAGGAAACCCTGCGCCTGCCCTCGAACATCCAGGACGATAACAGCGCATTCGAAATTTCCCTGAGCAAGGGGCCCGGACACAAGTATGAGAAGAAAATTGCGTTCGAGATCTGGTCTGCCGACGGGCAACCGCTGCTGACCTCGGCACCGGCGATCCATACCCGCGATCACGGCCAACCGGGCTACCACTGGATTCGGGGTCACGAATTTTCCTGGCGGACCTTTACCCTGCAGGATCCGCTGACCGGTCTCTGGATACGGTCAGCCCAACGGGAGGACGTCCGCAACGAGCTCAACCAGGAACTGGCCCTGGGCAATGTCCTCCCCCTGTTCATGATGCTGCCGCTGTTGCTGATCGGCGTGACCGTTGCGATCCAGTGGGCATTTCGCCCCCTGAAACGGCTCGAGCAGCCCGTGCGCAACATGGCGCCGGAAAACATCCATCACCTCGACAGCCGACAGGCGCCGAAGGAGGTCAGCGGACTGGTCAGCGCGGTGAATGGCCTGCTGCAACGCCTGGACGACGCCCTGGAGCGGGAGCGCCGGTTCTCGGCGGACGCCGCGCACGAGTTGCGCACGCCACTGACCGCCTTGCGACTCAATCTCGAGGCGGCCGCCCAGACCAATCCGGAAACCTTTGCCCGCCTGCTCAAATCGGTGGACCGGATGAACTACCTGGTGGAACAGATGTTACTGCTGAGCCGTATCGATGCCGGCTATCAGTCTGAGCCGGATACCGCCCGACTGTCGGAACTGGTCGAGCAGGCAATTGCCGATGTTGCGCCCCTGGCTGTCCAGAAATCCATCGATCTGTCGCTGGAGGACACCACAAGCCACCCCTGGGTTCGCTGCCACAGCGCACTGATCAGCACGCTGGCCCGTTCACTGATCGCCAATGCCGTGCAATACAGTCCACCCGGGTCCCCCGTGCAGATTCAACTGATGACCGCA
>JAWVWU010000482.1:0-2536 GCA_033723595.1 Marinobacter sp.
CCAGGGGGTCAGCCGGTTTTCGCCGCTGTTCTGGTACCAGCTGAAGCCACCGCCGGATTCCGACAACACCGTTCCGAAGACCGCGTTCGCCAGCACGTTAATCCACGGGGCCGGTGTCGGTTGACGACCACTGACGGTGATGACGTATTCCCGACCGTCCGGGGTAAATCCGCCGTGTCCGTTGTCATAAAGCAATGGGCCACCTGCCGGTAGTGACTCGGGGGCACTGGCGTGCAGGTAGTCAAGCGGCTGGACGCGCAGTCTGGGGAGCGGAGTCTCGCTGCGCTCCAGTTTCGCGAGGGCCTCGTTCAGGGCAGTGGAGGAAGCGTCCAGTACCACACTCGCAGCGGTCTGCAGCAGCACGACCACGTCATCGCCCAGCGAGTCTGCGGTCAGCGGGAATAGACCGCCACGACCGCCGACAAACGGCTCGGCGTTGTGCTTGGCAAGCAATCGACGCACGGTGTCCTGCGTCGTCCCTTCGTAACCGGTGTCGCCGGTATTGAGCAGGATCAGGTCAACCTTGAAATTACGTTTGCGCCAGAAGCTGTGAATCTTGAGCAGCAGCTGCGCTGTCTCGATATCGGCGTCGCGACCGATTCTGACCAGCATGATGGGAAAGTCACCGGAGACACCGACGCCCCAAAAGCTGGCCTGCTGGAGCCGGTTGCCGGAGAGCACCGGGATCGGCGCCCGGAGCTCGGGATGGCGATAAAGCAGCGCCGATGTCAGCGAGATCATCGCCCTGAATTCGTCCCCGCTGAGTTTGCTGCGCCAGAGTTCCCGGCTGGCATGGGCCGGGCCTTCCTCGAACGTGCGCTGAACGCGGGGCCAGTAGGCAAAACGTCGGGCGATTGCCAGCACATCCTCGCGACTCGCGCCGACGATACGCAGGAACGCCAGCTGGGTCGATGCGCCCGGCTTGATGTCGACGGTTTTCTGCAATACCGCCACCGGGTCCAGCGTGTACCCGAGCGACCCGGACAGGTTCTGTCCGGCGGCCAGCGCCCGGGGGTGGGCAATCGAACCGCTGCGGCCCAGGAACGCAGCCCGGTCTGTTTCAAGGGCATCCGGAATCATGACGCCGGACAGTCCCATGACCAGCTCGCCGACCACCGGAGCCTGGTCGCCCGGGTCTTTGGTGCGACGTTCAAACAGCAGCATGGACTGCGCGGCCAGGTAATCCGAGTGAACGAACAGGTTACCAAACGCCGGATGCTGGCTGTCAGCACGGGGATCGGCCAGCACGATTTCAGCGTAGCTGGTGAACCGCAGGTGCCGGACACGGTCGCCGTGATTGGTCACACTGACGCGGCGCAGTTCGACGTCGTGCCAGGGTGAGACAGCGATTTCGAGCTTCTGGACAAGGCCTTGATCGTGACGCTGGAACTCGGCGCAGTGACTGTGGAAACGGACCTGCTCCCGCAGGCCTTTGCCCGGGACCGGCCCGCCCGCAATCGACCAGGTGTCATGACTCTGGAGGTCCTGCACATACAGCCAATTGCCCCAACGCTCCAGCGTACCGTCTGGTCGCCAGCGGGTAATCGCTTCGGATTGCCAGCGGGTGCCGCCGGCCCCCCGGCTTGATACCAGCACATTCAGGCGACCGTTGGAAAGCAGGTGAATCCGTGGACGCGGGCTGTCTTCCGGGATCACCCAGGGCGCAATCAGCGGTGCATCGCGAGCGCCGGCTGATGCATTCTGGCCGGTACTGTGGGCCGGGTATTCGATATCAACATCCAGTGCCACCCGTTCCTGCAGGAACAACGCGCAGGCTTCCACCCGTGGATCCAGCGAAAAACGCGACACCGAATTTCTGCGGCTGAGGGAAATGCCAAGGCTGATCAGGGACATGCCGTGGTGGTGTGCCATGTAACTGCGCACGATCTTGCAGGCGCTGCCCACATCCATCCGGCGCTCACTGAAATCAAGGGCCTCAAAAAAGCCATATCGTCCCAGCATGCCCAGGCGTTCAAGGTGCCTGAGGTTGTCCACGGCAGCCTGGGGGCGGCCGAGGAGCGCCAGGAACGTCGCATACGGCGCGATCACCCAGTCTTCGACGCCCTTGCTGCTGCGCAGCGACAGGTCGGGGACCCCGAAGGCGTGGTAGGCATAATTCTGGGCTCCGTCCAGCAGATAATAGCCCGACTCGGAAATACCCCAGGGCAGGTCCCGGCGGCTGGCATAGCGGATCTGTGAATCAATGGCGCCCCGCGCACTCAGCCCCAGCAGGGTGGTCGGCGGCTCCCGCATCAACAACTGTGGCATCAGGTATTCGAACATGGTGCCGCTCCAGGACAGCAGAACGGGCTGGTCGTTCTCGCGGGTCAGGGGGCGACCGAGGTGAATCCAGTGGCTGGCGGAGACATCCCCCTTGGCAATGGCAAGAAAACTCGCCAGGCGGGCCTCCGAGGCCAGCAGATCGTAGGCGTTGTCGTCGAGTTTGCCCTGGTCCACGTTGTAACCGATCCGGAATACCTTCTTTTCCGAGTCGTAGAGAAACGCCAGGTCGGTTTCCTTGAACCAGGTTTCACAG
>JAWVWU010000483.1:0-2534 GCA_033723595.1 Marinobacter sp.
CGGGACTTCTGCTTTGGCCCGACCCATGAAGAGGTCATCACTGATCTGGTGCGCAACGAGCTGAAGAGCTACAAGGAGCTGCCGGCCAACTTTTACCAGATCCAGACCAAATTCCGTGACGAACGCCGGCCCCGGTTTGGCGTGATGCGCGCCCGCGAATTCATCATGAAGGATGCGTATTCATTTCACCTCAACCCGGCGTCGCTGAACGAAACCTACGAACTGATGCATCGCACCTATTGCGCTATCTTCGATCGTATCGGCCTCGACTACCGCCCGGTGCAGGCCGATTCCGGCGCCATTGGCGGCAGTGCCTCCCACGAATTCCACGTGCTGGCCTCATCCGGCGAAGACGCCATCGTCTTCAGCACCGACAGTGATTATGCCGCCAACATCGAGAAAGCCGAGGCAGTAGCGCCCGCAGGCGAGCGTCCCGCCCCCGGTGAGGAGATGACGGAAGTGGCCACGCCGGGCCAGACCACGATCGCCGCCATCGCCGACTTCCTCCAGGTTGACGCCACACGCACGGTGAAAACGCTGCTGGTACACGGTGAAGCAACGGAGGAAAGCAACGCAACCCCGCTGGTGGCCCTGGTGCTGCGCGGCGATCACACCCTCAATGAAATCAAGGCGGAGAACCTGGACGGCGTTGCCGAGCCACTGACCATGGCAACCGACGAAGAAATCGAAGCCGCCGTTGACTGCAAGCCCGGCTCCATTGGCCCGGTCAAACTGCCTGTTACGGTCATTGTTGATCGCAGCGCCGCCCATCTGGCCGATTTTGTCTGTGGCGCAAACCGGGAAGGCTTTCACCTGACCGGTGTCAACTGGGGGCGGGATGTGGCCCTGCCCCGTGTTGAAGACCTGCGCAACGTGGAAGAAGGTGACCCGAGCCCGGACGGTCGTGGCACCCTGGTGATCCGTCGTGGTATCGAGGTGGGCCATATTTTCAAGCTGGGCAACAAGTACAGCACGGCCATGAACGCCACCGTACTGGATGAAAACGGCAAGAGCGCCATTCTGGAGATGGGGTGTTACGGCATCGGTGTGTCGCGCATTGTGGCGGCCGCCATCGAGCAGAACTTCGACGACCGGGGTATTCTCTGGCCTGACGCCATCGCGCCTTTCGAAGTCGCGATTGTCACCCTGAATGCCCACAAGTCGCCGGCCGTGATGGAAGCAGGTGAGAAGCTCTACGAACAGCTGCGCCAGGCCGGCTTCGATGCGCTACTGGATGACCGGAATGAGCGTCCGGGGGTGAAGTTTGCGGATATGGAGCTGATGGGCATTCCCCACCGGATCGTGGTGTCCGACCGGGGCCTCGAGGCCGGCACCCTCGAGTACAAGGGCCGTCAGGACGCTGACAAACAGGACGTTCCCCTGACCGATGCGCTGCCGTTCCTGATCAATCGCTCACCGCGCCCGGGTCTCTGACCGTCGCCGCAGCCCGGTTCAGGCGTTGGCCTCGGTGGAGTCCCCGGCCGCAATCACCCGGGGCTCCATCTCCAGACAGACCCCAAAGGTCGCGGCCACGTCCTCCCGGATGCGCCGGGCGAGCGCCAGCACGTCCTGACCGGACCCGTCGCCATGATTGACCAGCACCAGCGCCTGGTGGCTGTGTACGCCCACGCGATCGTCGCGGAAGCCTTTCCAGCCACACTGGTCAATCAACCAGCCTGCAGCCAGTTTGATACCGTCCACCACCGGAAACGCCACGATCCCGGGGTAACGCTCCTTCAACGACGCCCAGTCCGCTTCCGCGACCACCG
This sequence comes from Marinobacter sp., assembly GCA_033723595.1. Lineage (GTDB taxonomy): Bacteria > Pseudomonadota > Gammaproteobacteria > Pseudomonadales > Oleiphilaceae > Marinobacter. Next base: position 1,770 of record JAWVWU010000483.1, read on the forward strand.
GGTTCTTGAAAAAGCTGCCAACGTTGGGCAACACGGCCGGGTCGGGCAGTTTGCGCCGCCGAATGGCCATCACCCCTTCTGCCACCTCCAGAGCCGTAAGCGTATCGACATGGTCCACGTTGGAAAAATAGTCAGCCAGTTCGCCATAGCCGAGCGACAGCGGTCGTGAGCGGGATAACCGAAGGGCCAGATCAACAATGACGTAGCGGCCCGGGGCCTGCTTGAACAGACTGTCCCGGTAGGCGAACCGGCATTCGTCCCTGGAAAACGTGATCAGTCGCCCGGTTTCCCAGTCCAGCGCCCGCAGGGACGTTAACGACTCTTTGAGCTCAACGCCGTAAGCGCCGATATTCTGGACCGGAGCCGCCCCGGCGGAGCCGGGAATCAGGGCCAGGTTCTCAATGCCCCGATAGCCGCAACCGGCCGCATACATGACCGATTCGTGCCAGTTTTCGCCAGCACCGAGCACCAGAGTCGCCTGGTCGCCGTTTACGCTGTCCCAGTGGCGGTCGCGGATCATCACCGCAACGACCAGGCCGTCGATGTCTCCGGCGATCACGAGGTTGCTGCCACCACCAATCAGCACACAGTCAACCCGGTGTTCACGGGCCCAGGTCCTCGCCCGCTGCAGCTCGGCCACCGAGTGAACGGCCGCGAAATAACGCGCTGTCGCGCGGATACGAAGGGTATTGAACGGAGTCAGATCAACCCTGTCCTGAATCAGGTTACCGGCATCAAGGTTCAACGGGTCGCCTCGCGCACATC
>JAWVWU010000484.1:0-2531 GCA_033723595.1 Marinobacter sp.
ATACAGCCAGAGCGCGTCCAGGCGATTGACCCGACCATCCCCGCTCACATCGTCCATCTGGCCATCCTGCGGCGCCACGTCAATGTAGATATCGGCCGCGCCACCCCACTGATGCCGGCTGTAGGGCACATTACCGATCAACCGGTTGTAATACGGGGTGCGATAGCCGCTCATCACCACCAGGCTATCGGCTTTTATACCCCGGGTGTTGACCTCCCCGAGGACGCCTTCCAACTTGAGCAGAAGCCGGGGCCTCAGGGTGAGGTACTTCGGATAGTCACCGGCCTGCTTGCAAACAAACTGTGCCAGGGTGAAATGCGGTGACACCGGCAGATTTGCATTGGCTTTGGTCACCTCGATGAAGCCCCGGGGCGGACGGTAGACATCCAGGCCTCGCAGTGGCTTGTCCGGGTAGTTGCCAATCCGGTAGCCGTTGAGTTTGCCCTGAACAACACGATTCGCCGGAACCAGCGTAAAAACCGTCAGATGCATGACCCGGCCGGTGGCTTTCTGCTCTATGGACAGATGCGACACGCCCGGCGATCCGGGCGCCGTCCATTGCCAGCCTGTCGGACTCTCCGGCGCCACCGGTTCACGACCGGCCGACAGCCGGAAGTCCCGTGCGGATTCCCCCTCAGCAAGGCTCAAACTGACCGTTGCGCCCGGCATTGCCGTGGTGAAAAACCTGTTCAGATCAACCGGCACCCCGTTGACATGAACCGTAAAACCCACCCGTCCCGGATCAAACGCAAGCGCCATGGCGGGACAGCCAATGGCGGCCAGAGTAAACATCACTGCGACCCAGACCCGTTTCAAGAATGACAAACCTCCTGCGCTGAAACTCTTGCCAAATAACCCGTTGCCAATAGCCCGTTGCCGTTCGCCCTGGTCGGCGAGACCGTCTACTGATCCGACGGCCTGGATCGCAGCGCCGCCAGCACGCGGGCATCGCGATCGTAAATGTCCCGGCGGAACTGAACCACGCCGCTATCGTCCGCCCAGACGGTCCAATACTGCAAGTGCACCGGCACAGGTTTTTTCAGGTAGACAGTCTGCCCCTCACCGCTGGCCAGCACCGCCTGTATCCGGCTGGCGTCCCAGCCCGGCGTGTCGGCCAGCAGACTCTCGGCCAGTCGTGCGGGATTTTCAACCCGGATGCAGCCTGAACTGAACGAGCGCTCGGCCTCTCTGAACAGTTCTTTCGCAGGCGTGTCGTGGAGGTAAACATCAAATTTATTGGGAAACATGAACTTGATCTGTCCCAGGGCATTCTTGGGACCGGCCTCCTGAACCAATTGATAGGGAAAATGGGTTGCTGACAGCTTGTTCCAGTCGATGCTGGCCGGGTCCACCTGTTGCCGCTGCTCTCCCCACCCACGGTATACCCTGAAACCCAGACGGCTGAGATAGCCCGGATCCCGCCGAATCTCCGGCAGCTTATCCTCGACCATCAGTTTGACCGGCACCGTCCAGACCGGATTGAAGACCAGATAACGGATGCGATCGCTGAACGCCGGCGACCGGCGATAATTTCGGCCCACCACCACCCGGTGGGTCTCCTTTACTTCGCCACCGCTGACCAGTTCCAGTTCAAAACCGGCAATGTTCACCATGATGTAGGTGTCGCCGAGCTGATCCGGGAGCCATCGCCACCGCTCGAGATTCGCATCGATCTGATCCAGGCGCTGTCGTGGCGTTCGGTTGAGCATGGCCAGGGTGGCTTTGCCGATAATACCGTCCGTATCCAGTCCGTGGCGTCGTTGAAAACGCTCGACCGCGACCTGCAACCCATCGTCGTAGACGTCGTCAGGCCCGGCACTGTCACCGGCGGGGGCAAAGTCCTGCAACAGGCTCAGCCGCCGGCGTATTTCCGGTAGCCTGGAATCTGTTTGTTGCGGGCGAATCGAGGGAGTACCGGCCAACACCGGCCAGGGCTGTTCCAGCAGTGGCACAAATTGCCCACGACGCGCCATCAGTCGGCGATAACCCGGCTGATTAGGTCGTAAGCCGGCCAGGGTCATCGACACCGACCCGTTGGCGAGGGCCTCGTTAAGAATCAGGACCATGTCGCCCTGACGACGATTGGCAAGCCACTCGGTATCAATGGTTTCCGGGTTGACCTTACCCTCCAGCAAATGGGAGCCCAGCATCAGGAACGCATCGGTCAGCAACAGGTCGAGATCCGTTCGCTGCTCGATCGTCAACGCGTCCGGGTGACCGGCGGCATCCGCAATCAGTCGCTGCAACGCCTGCCGATGATAATCATCCGGCTGCAGACCGTCGTTCGCTGCCTGCTCGATTTCAACCAGCATCGTCGACCAGACGCCCGGATCCGGCCAGGCCAGACTGTTGTCTCGCTGTTGGTAAAATCGCGGCAGGGCAAGTTTCGAAATCAGCGTCTCACCACCGGCAGCCACCGCATAGCCCGCCTCCATGGACTCCATCCGCTTTCTGACAATCTCGTTGGCCGCCACAGGTTGGCCGACGAACAGGCCTGCCAACAGCGTGACCAGACACCAGAATCCGACTCG
>JAWVWU010000485.1:0-2524 GCA_033723595.1 Marinobacter sp.
CCAGCGGTCACGGGTTCATCGCCCGGCCTACCCCGACTACATCGCGGTGAAGAAGTTTGACGACAAGGGGGAGGTTGTTGGTGAGCGGCGTTTCCTTGGGCTCTACACGTCCCGGGTCTATCACGAACGCCCGGAACAGATCCCGCTGCTGCGTCGCAAGGTGGCGGCGGTACTGAGCCATTCCGGGTTCCTGATGGATGACTACATCCGCAAGGAGCTGGACCAGATTCTCACGCTCTATCCGCGGGACGAACTGTTCCAGATTGAACCGAAAGAACTGTCACGCACCGCCATGAACATCCTGTACATACAGGAGCGGCGCAAGATCAAGCTGTTCATGCGCGAGGACGTTTACGGTCAGTTCGTCACCTGCCTGGCGTTCTTCCCCCGGGACATCTACAACACCGAACTGCGCCTCAAAGTGGAGCGGGTCCTGGCCCAGCGGCTGGAAGCGGAAAACATCGAATTCGTCACGCATTTCTCGGAATCGGTGCTGGCCCGGGTACAGTTCACCGTGCGGGTGCCCCAGGCCGAAAATCGCCAGTTGCCGGTGGCCGAGCTGCAGGAGCAGGTGATCGAGCTGGCCCAGTCCTGGCGTGACGGCCTGGCCGAGGCGCTCAACGAAAGCTACGGCGAAGAACGCGGTAATGACCTGCTGCGGCTCTATCAGACCGGCTTTCCCGCCAGTTATCAGGAACTGTTTTCACCGCGGCGGGCGGCCATCGATCTTGAACACATCACCGAAGCGACGGACTCTGGGCGTCTGGCGATGAGCTTCTACCGGGCGCTGGAAGAAGACGAGACCACACTGCACATCAAGCTGTTCCACCCGGACGAGCAGTTGCCGCTGTCCGACGTGATGCCGATTTTCGACAACCTCGGTTTCCGGGTCATTGGTGAGCATCCGTTCGAGGTCAGCGACCGGACCGATCGCCGGGTCTGGATCCATGATTTCCTGCTGCAGGCCCATACCGGCGAGACCGTCGATATCCATCGGGTCAAGCCGATCTTTGAAGAGCTGTTCCGCCGCGTCTGGTACGGCGATGCGGAAAACGACAGCTTCAACCGGCTGGTGCTGGCGTCCTATCTGGACTGGCGCGAAATCGCAGTACTCAGGACCTTTGCCCGTTACATGCGCCAGATCCGAATCTCCAACAGTCAGACGTTTATTTCCAATACGCTGGTCAACCATGTGTCGCTGGCCCAGCTGCTGCTGGATTTCTTCGATGTCCGCTTCAACCCGGACCGCGCCCAGAGCGAAGGCAAGAGCCGGGCGGCCCAACAAAAGCTGGAGCTGGAATTCAACGCCGGTCTGGATGAGGTGGACAACCTCAGCGAGGACAAGGTTCTGCGGCTTTATCTGGAGTTGATGCAGGCCACGCTGCGGACCAATTACTATCAGCCCGATCAGCACGGTCAGGCCAAGGCTTACATCAGTCTGAAGTTCAATCCGGCGGATATTCCGGATATGCCACTGCCTTTGCCGATGTTCGAGATATTCGTCTATTCACCCCGGGTTGAGGGCGTGCATTTGCGCGGCGGTCGGGTTGCCCGTGGCGGTCTGAGATGGTCCGACCGTTTCGAGGATTACCGCACCGAGATCCTCGGTCTGGTCAAGGCGCAGCAGGTCAAGAATGCGGTGATCGTGCCGGTGGGCGCCAAGGGCGGTTTCGTGGCAAAGAAACTGCCGGACCCGAGCGATCGTGATGCCTTCCAGAAAGAAGGCATTGAAGCCTACAAGACCTTTATCCGCGGTTTGCTGGACATCACCGACAACCTGAGCGATGGCGCCATTGTGCCGCCGCAGCGTGTTGTTCGGCATGACGAGGACGACCACTACCTGGTCGTGGCGGCCGACAAAGGCACAGCGACCTTCTCGGATATTGCCAATGGCCTGGCCGATGAATACGGCTTCTGGATGGCAGACGCCTTTGCCTCCGGTGGCAGTCATGGTTATGACCACAAGAAAATGGGGATCACCGCCAAGGGAGCTTGGGTCTCGGTCGAGCGTCATTTCCGGGAGCTGGGCATCAACCCGGCCAGCGATGCGTTCTCCGTCATCGGCATTGGCGACATGGCCGGCGACGTATTCGGCAATGGTCTGTTGCGCTCGGACAAGGCCCGGCTGGTGGCGGCCTTCAACCATCTGCACATTTTCGTGGATCCCGATCCGGACCCGGCGACCAGTTTCGCCGAGCGCCAACGCCTGTTTGATCTGCCGCGATCCTCGTGGACCGATTACAACAGCGAGTTGATTTCGGCCGGGGGCGGTGTCTTCAGCCGGGCTGCGAAGTCGATACCGGTCAGCCCGGAAATGAAAAAACTGCTGAATATCAAATCGGACCGTGTTCCCCCGAACATGTTGATCTCCCACATCTTGAGGGCGCAGGCGGACCTGCTCTGGTTCGGGGGCATCGGCACCTACGTCAAGGCGTCCTCCGAGGCGCACACCGATGTGGGTGACAAGGCCAACGACGGCCTGCGGATCGACGGCAAGGACCTGCGCTGCAAGGTCGTGGGTGAG
>JAWVWU010000486.1:0-2520 GCA_033723595.1 Marinobacter sp.
ACCATGTCCTTTACACACTGCTGGTCACCGGTCAGTGCGGCCACGCCGGCGAACTGGGCGGGTGTGTTGGCCACCGATGTGGTGAACATGTGATAGCGTCGCAGAGACTTGATGGTGGCCTGGCTCGAGATCACCCAACCGACTCGCAACCCGGCCATGCTGAAGGTCTTGGAGAAGCTGCTAATGCACATGATGTTGTCGAGATCGACGCTGCAGTTCAGCACGCTGGCGTACTCTTCGTCATCCAGAATCAGGTGGTCGTACACTTCGTCGCTGAAAATCTGGATACCCCGGTAAGCACACTCTTCAACCAGTCGCTCAATGGTGCTGCGCGGGTAGACCGCACCGGTCGGGTTGTTCGGGGAATTGAGTACGATGGCAAAGGTGCGCGATCCCATGGCCCGGATCACTTCATCCGGATCCAGCTGGTGGTTGTTTTCGATGCGAGTCGGTATGAACTTCACTTCGCCGCCGTTCATTCGGATGAGCGGCGCATAAAGCAGAAACGACGGATCGGTGACGATAAACTGGCGACCGGGCGCGGCCGTTGCAGACAGCGCCAGGTACATGGCTTCGGTGGCGCCGCTGGTGATCAGGATATTGTCGCGGGTCAGCTTGCGATCATAGCGCTTGCCGTAATAGTCCCTCAGGGCAACCAGCAGTTCGGGCAGGCCGGCGTCCATGGTGTAGCCGGTCTGGCCGGCTTTGAGGGCGTCTACATAAGCCTCGATAATGTGAGGCGGCGTGGGCAGGTCGGGCTGACCGATCGACAGGTGAATGACGTCCTTCATGGTCGCCGCCAGGTTCACCATGCGGCGAATGCCCGGCACCGGGATGGTCTGCATCGCCGGGTTCCAGCTTGCCTTGGTTTTGCGGTATTTGATTTTACGCGGCTGGCTGGTACCGAGCGTGTTGGTTGAGTCTGCCATAGCTGTCGTATCTCCCGGTGACGCAAAACGTTTGGACTGTTTGCAGGTTAGTGCTTTAGGCGTGACGTAACAAGCGATGTGATGCGTTGTAAATGATCGGGCTTGATCTAGGTCCAGATCCGGCGATCCCGTCCCAGCGGGAAGCGTTTGTGGGTGTTTTGAGCGCTCCTGCTGTTGACCCTGAAAGGGCCACAGACCAGACTGATCCAGACGATCACTCAGCAGAGGAGGCAAGCCCTGACGGGCTGGCGCTTTTTCTGCCCACTCCGGTTCAGTGAGGGGCTTATGACCGACCAAACCAAGTCGACAGTGATTACCGTTCTGACCGCGCCAGGCGAGCCGGAACCACCCGGGCTGGATGCCCTTAGAGCCCGTGCCGAGGTGCGGATGGCATCGGACGAAGACAGCCTTCGTGCGACTCTGCCCGGCACCCACGTCATGATGGTGACCGATTTTCGAACCGAAGCGCTGGCCGCGGCCTGGCCAGAGGCGAAGCAGCTCGAGTGGATTCACGCCACCAGCGCGGGCGTGGACGCCCTGATGTTTCCCGAGCTGATTGAGGGGCCGGTGAAGGTGACCAACGCCCGGGGTATTTTCGACCGCAGCATCGCGGAGTATGTGCTGTGCACCATGCTCATGTTTGCCAAGGATTTTCCGCGTTCACTGCGGTTGCAGAAGGCACATCAGTGGCAGCATCGTGACACCGAGCGGGCCCAGGACAAACAGGTTCTGGTGGTAGGTGCGGGCTCCATTGGCCGTCAGATTGCGCGCCTGGCCAGTGGCGTCGGCATGGTCCCCCACGGTATTGCAAGGCGAGCCCGGCAGGATGATCCGGACTTTGTTGCGGTCCACGCCAATGAGCAGCTTTATGAACAGCTAGGCCAAGCTGATTTTGTGGTGATTGCGGCTCCGCTGACGCCGCAGACGGAGGGGCTGTTCGATGCCCGGGCATTTGGCGCCATGAAATCATCGGCCAGGCTGATCAATATTGGTCGGGGGCCCATCGTAAGAACGTCGGATCTGGTGGAAGCGCTGGAACGTGAGGTGATTGCCGGGGCCGCTCTGGACGTGTTCGAGGAGGAACCTCTGCCGGAGGACCATCCCCTCTGGGATCTGGACAACGTCATCATGACAGCGCACATGGCCGGCGATTTTATCGGCTGGAAGCGGGCGCTGACGGACCAGTTCCTTGAGAATCTGGATCGCTGGCAGAATGGCCAGGAACTGTTCAACGGGGTGAACAAAGAGCTGGGTTACGCGGCCGGTTGAGGGAGCGACAGGGCCGCAGCGCCGACCCCATCGTGTCTGCCAGGCTTACGACTTAAGGCGAGCCAGTACCGCATCGCCGATCGTGCGGGTGTCCCGCCGCTGGTTGCCGTTCTCAGCCAGGTCGTCAGCCATGGCCCGGTAGAGGGCGTCACCCGCCGCGCGGATACTGTCATTGTCACGTCCCAGCCAGGCAAGCATGCGTGCCGCGGTGAAAATCATGGCCGTCGGGTCCGCTAGTCCCTGGCCGGCAATATCCGGTGCGCTCCCGTGGGTGGGCTCAAACATGGACGGCATGGTCGGGTCATCGGGATTAAGGTTGCAC
>JAWVWU010000487.1:0-2514 GCA_033723595.1 Marinobacter sp.
ACCGGCTATCAGCCCGGTGGGGCCTTTTACTCGTTCCCGGCCCTGCCACCCCACGTGGATGGGTCTGACGTGGCCCTGCGCATGCTCAAGGAAACCGGCGTCTGCGTGGTGCCGGGCGACGCCTTCGGCGAGCACAGCACCAACGCGCTGCGATTCAGCTTTTCGGCGTCTACGGATAGCATTGAAAAGGCATTCGACCGGATCATTCCCTGGATGGCGAAGCAGCCGTTCTAGGCGCCGTCATGTCAGCCCTTGAGCCGGCCAGCATCCAATGCCCCTACTGCTGGGAGACGCTGGAAATCAGCGTCGACCCATCGGTACCCGATCAGGAGTATGTCGAGGACTGCCAGGTCTGTTGCCAGCCCATCCTGATTCACGCCTCGTTTGACGACACTGGCGAACTCAGCGTAACGGCAGCCCCCGAGAACGAGTAGCCCCGCTACCCGAGCAGAACCCGCAATTCCCGGAAGTGGTCAATCACAAACCGCGCCTGGGAAGCGTAACCACCGTTGCGACGATTCCGATACAGGCAGCCGGCCATGCCGGCCCGACGGGCGGCGGTGAGATCATCCACAAAATCCCCAACATAGATCATCCGCGACGGCGGCAGCCCGAAATGACGGGCAATGCGCAGCAATCCATCCGGCTCCGGCTTCGGTGCGCAATCGTCACGGGTCAGGATCCGGGCAATGGGAATATCCAGCGCTTCACAGGTCCGGCGGGTAGCGGCCCGGCTGTTGCGGGTCAGTATGGCCGTGGGAATGCCGGCCTCGCTCAGCGCCTCCAGCAGCGCCCGGGCGCCAGGCATCCACTCGGCACGCGCAGCCCCTTCCATTTCATGGCGATCGATCACTGCATGGGCATGGCTGATCGCGTCGGCATCCGTGAGCGTCGCGATGTGTTCCAGCAGGCCCACTCGCTCTGGAAATCCGAGCTCCCGGCGAATCGCCGGAAAATCCAGCCCCGAATTGACCAGTGTGCCGTCCAGATCAAAAGCCAGACCACGAAAGTTGGCTCGGTGTTGTTCAGTCAGCGTCTGCAATAGTATCCCCTGCTTACCGGTCGGAGGCTTCTGTGCCGTGACCGGAGTCAGCCTACACGATGGTCAGCAAAACGTGCACGTGAAAACCGTCTTGCCCCGCACAGTTCCATGGCGCAGGATACACGAACGCCAAGCGCTCACCGAGCGTATCCCGCTCCGGACAGTACCACCGGAGCCGGCACACCGCCTTCCAAACTGGAGATCTGATGATGTCACGCCTGCTATTACTGCCGCTGATTTTACTGACCTTGCTCGGAGGCTGCGCCAGCATGTCGCCCTATTCCATCAGCGAGCAAACGCTCGAAAGCCATCTGCAGGATGTCATCAAGGATTTTGACCGGCAGCAACTTCAGGCCGGCTCTCCGCTGAGCGTCTCGTTGTCCAATGCCGACATTACGCTCGGACCCGATGGCCGCGATGTGGCAGTCGTCGATCTTGATGGCCAGGTCGCAGTCAACATTCTGATGACTCGTTTACCGGTGGATATCGCGCTGAAGGTCGAGGGCGCGCCGGTCTATGACAGCCAGGAGAAAGCCGTTTACCTGCGGCGCCTGAAGCTGCTGGACAGTCGCGTAGACACACCCCTGTTCAAGGGTGATCTGAAGCCGGTGACAGACTCGGTCATGCGGGTGGTGGCTCAGATGCTGGAAACCATGCCGGTCTACAGACTCGATCAGAGTTCGCTGGGTCAACGAATCCTGGGCATGGTACCGATGGATATCCGCGTTGCGCCCGGCCGCCTGGAGTTTGTAACCGCGGAGCAGAAGTGACCAGTCGCCGCGATCGCAGCGTGCAACCGATAAACCGGTCACCAGTTCGACGCAGTGGCCTCTTGGGGCGGTCCGTGGCGGGCGCTCACCGCGGACCGGGAATTACCGCTTAACCCTGACGGGCGGCGGCGCTCATGGAATGCTGCAAAGGCATCAGATCAAATGTCCGCTCCGGATTGCAGGGATCAACCAGCTCGGTTGAACTGCGATAGACCCGCGGGGTGGCGTACAGCAATTTGATGGCCTTCCAGTGCGAGGGCGCAACGTATCTTTCTGCATAGTTCTGCTCCAGCCATGTCCGAACCCTTGGGGCCTTGTTCGACGCCATTTTCGGGAAGAAATGGTGTTCAATGTGATGACTGAAGCGGTAGTGCAAGCGATCCAGTACCGGCCAGGTACGCACACTCATCGAGTTGTCCAGCGGATTGTTGGTCGCGGTCTGCGGGCGCAGGAAGTGATTGGTCAGGATGTAACCCTGCCCCAGGGCATTCGCCACCATGAAAGGCACGACGACGGTGAACAGCGCCAGCGGTCCAGACACGACAGCCAGCACGAGCCAGACGCCGACACAGACGAAGCTCTGGATGATGGCCTTACGCCGGTTCATGCCACGGAACGGTTTGCGTTTCTTGGCCTGGAACCAGAGCACCAACTGCGCGTGGAAGGTGAACGAATAGGTCAGAAACAGATAGCTGTACCAGG
>JAWVWU010000488.1:0-2512 GCA_033723595.1 Marinobacter sp.
GAATGGTGCTGGTCGATCCAGGCCCGCACGCTGGTGCAGGTTTCCAGCGCCAATTCGAGCTCGCCACGGTTGAACTGGATCCAGGCCAGCAGACCGCCGCTGGACAGAACCGTTGAGGCTTTGCGCTCTACCTGGCCGTAACTGACCGCCGAGCGCAGGGCGTCCTCGGCGGGCAGCAGGTCGCCCCGACCAAAATAATCCAGGCCAAGACCGTAGTAGGTCACCGATTTAAGCGGGATTCGGGTGTGGTCGATATCCTTCAGCACCTGCCGGGTAAGGTCACTGGCACTTTTATCGTCGCTTCGCGAGCGTGCCAGATAGGAACGGATGAGCGATATTTCGCTGCGAAGTCCGCGCGTGCTCTCGGTATCGGTCGCTGTTTCATGCGGCGTGTTCGCCAGCAAGGTCTCGAGGTGCTCTAACTCCAGCTGAATCCGATCCACCCGGTTGGCGAAAAACAGCGCCCAGATTCGCAGCATGAGCAGACTGGGGCTGTTCTGCAGTTCATCCGGCGGCAACTGGCCGAGCCAGTCCAGCACCGGCAGGTGAAAGCCCGCATGAATCAGGTTGTTGCCGTGCTGCTCCAGCACCCGGGCCAGCCAGCCCCAGTCGCGGCTTTGCACAATCTGGCTGATGCCTTCCTGGATGTTGTCGTGCTCAAGCAGCCAGGTCACGGCATGGGTCTGCTGCATCGTAACCTTGTCCGGCTCGCTCTGGCTGATCCGCTGATAGAGCGCCTCGCGGAACAGATCGTGATAGCGGAACCATTCATTGCGGGTATCGAGCGGGATCAGAAACAGGTTGCGTCGCGTCAGAAGTTCCAGCATTTCCTGGCTGTCGCCGGCCTCTCGCACTGCGTCACACAACGACGCGTTCAGGCGCGGGCAGCACGCCGTATCAAGCAGGAAGCGCCTGACCTCCGGCGGTTGCTGGTCGAGAATTTCGGTGAGCACATAGTCGCTGATCTGACGACTGTCGACGTGTATCGGCGACACATCGTCCGGTGTCTGGTTACGGCTGTTCTGACCGGATAGCGCCGCAAGCTGCATGGCAGCGACCCAGCCTTCGGTTTGCGCCCAGATCTTGTGTGCCGCATCCGCCGACAGCGACAGATCCATATAGTCCTCAAAGAAGCGCTTTGTTTCTTCTTCCGAGAACGCCAGCATCTGAGGGTGAACCTCATCCACCCATTGGCGTACTCGCCAGCGTGCGATGGGGAGTTCCGGTTCAACCCGGGAGGTGATCGCCAGAACCATGCCGGGCGGCAGGTAATCCAGGAAATAGGCCAACTGCCGGTGGATTTTCGGATCTTCAATCAGGTGGTAGTCGTCCAGCACAAGCACCCGGGCAGGCTGCGGGTCGGCCGCAAGGGCGTTGAGCAGTGCCGTGATGGCGCCATCCAGTTCATGGACCTCATGACTGTTCAGTTGCTGCTGACTGTCTTCAATGCCGGCGGCGCCGCTGTGTGCCAGGGCGCCTGCCACGTACTGCCAGAACCGCCGGGGTTCGTTGTCGTTCCGGTCCAGAGCCAGCCAGGCAACCGGCGCATCAAGCCGCTCGCACCACTGGTTGACCAGGGTGGTCTTGCCAAAGCCGGCCGGGGCGACCACCAGATTCAACCGCTTCGCGGGCCTTGCCGCCAGCAGGTCGAGCAGCCGTTCACGCTTCACGGCACGGGGATCGGGAGCTGGTTTCAGAAACTTGGTGGTTAGGAGCATGGGGTCCATGAACGCTGACAACTGGGTTAGGGCGTTGCTGATGAGGATTGTGTGCTTTGTCACTGTGAAGTCAAGCGCTGGCCAATGAATTGGCCTATTTGGTCTACACTAACATTTCAGGACGACCGGTATTCTTAAAAAGAATGATCGGCGTTATTTTTATGCGTATCCTTTACGTTGCCGGGTGGATAAAACAGACCCCTGAAGGTCAGTCAACTGTCAGTCAACAAGGAGCGACCGAGTCGATGAAACTACAGCAGCTTCGCTATATCTGGGAAGTGGCTCATCATGAGCTCAACGTGTCGGCGACCGCACAAAGTCTGTTTACCTCACAGCCAGGCATTTCCAAACAGATTCGGCTGCTGGAAGATGAACTGGGCATCGAAGTGTTTGCCCGCAGTGGCAAGCACCTGACCCGTATCACCCCGGGCGGTGAAACGATTATCCGCGAGGCAGGTGAGATCCTGCGACGGGTCGAGGGCATCAAGAAAATTGCCCAGGAGTTCAGCAACCAGCGCAAAGGCGATCTCAGCATCGCCACGACCCACACCCAGGCCCGGTACGCGTTGCCACCGGTCATCGAAGGGTTTATCCAGTCGTATCCGGACGTGTCCCTGCATATGCATCAGGGCACACCGATGCAGATTTCAGAGATGGCGGCCAACGGGGCGGTTGATTTTGCCATTGCCACCGAAGCGATGGAGTTGTTCAACGACCTGATCATGATGCCCTGCTATCGCTGGAATCGTACGGTGATCGTGCCTCGTGATCATCCTCTGGCGTCGGTCGGCGAA
>JAWVWU010000489.1:0-2494 GCA_033723595.1 Marinobacter sp.
ACAGTTACGGAAATGCTCGGTACCCGGGATGCGGCCCACCAGCGCACTGTGGGGCCGGCTGGTGCGCCAGAGATACAACAGCAGGGACAGGCTCACGCCGGTGAGGATGCCCTGCGTGACGCCGCTGAGGAGCGTGATCGCAAGGGTCCCCAGCAAGGCTGCACCGTCATGCCGGGAATAGCGCCAGGTGCGTGCAATGCCGGGCAGATCGACCAGGCTCAGCACCGAAATCGTGACGGTGGCCGCGAGGATGGCGTCCGGCAGATAGTGAAACAGACCGGTCAGGAACAGGGTCACCAGGCCAATCACCAGCCCCGTGAATGCGCCGGCCGCCGGGGTGCGGGCACCGGCGTCGTAATTGATGACGGACCGTGAAAAGCCGCCGGCCACCGCAAACCCGCCGGACAGCGCCGACGCAATGTTGGCCGTGCCCAGCCCGATAAGCTCCTGATCAGGGTCAATCCGCTCACCGCGCGTCGTGGCCAGTTTGTGGGCCAGCGATACCGATTCGACGAAAATCACGATGCTGATCAGCAGCGCCGGCAGCATCAGGTCTTCCATCAGCCTGAGCGATCCCCCGGGCAACCCGAACGGCGGCAGGCCGGACGGTACATCGCCCACGATCGCCACCCCCTGCCGGTCGAGTCCGAACAGGGCGACCGCCAGCGTCGCGCCGGCGACGGCCACCAGCGGGCCGGCGCGAACCACGGCGCTCGCCACCGGCGACGGCAGCCCGAGGCGGGTCAGAAGGCCGAACAGGTAGTGGCGAACCAGATACAGGAACAGTAACCCCAGCAGACCGATGGTGAGTGTCGGCAGGTTGCTGTGTGGCAGGGCATCCCAATAGCCCTGAACCAGGGCAGGGAGGTTGTCTCCGTGTACCTCAACGCCGGCGATGTGCCGGAACTGGCTCGCCGCGATCAGCAGGCCGGAAGCGGTGATAAAGCCGGAAATCACCGGATGGCTGATAAAGTTGGACAGGAACCCCAGCCGCAACAGACCCATACCAAGCAGGATCAGGCCAGACAGCAGGGCGAGCGCGATTGAGGCGGTCATATAGCCGGCGGTGCCGGCGTCGGCGACCTGACCGACCGTGGCGGCGCTCATCAGCGAAATCAGCGCCACCGGGCCAACCGCCAGGGTGTTGGCGCTGCCGAACAGGGCATAGACCATCACCGGTACGATGCTGGCATACAGGCCCGCCTGCGGTGGCAATCCGGCGACCAGGGCAAACGCCAGCGACTGGGGGATGACCATGACGGCGACGACCAGTGCGGCCGTCAGATCATCGGCGAGTGTCTGGCGATTGTAGCGACGGGCCCACACCAGGGGCGGGAAATAGCCGCGCAGGCGCCTGCCCACGGTTCAGGCGTTCCGGGCTGCTTGCTGCACCAGTCGAGGACGCATCGGAGCCAGGTCATAGCCCGCTTCCCGGGCTCTGGCGATCAGCGGGTCCGCCGGAATGAAGCGGGCATTGCTCAGGGCCCAGAGTGCGGTGCAGCGCATGCCAGACCGACAGAAGGCCAGAATGGGTTTGGGCGAGTTTTCCAGCATCGGCACAAAGTCGTCGACATCGCTGTCGAGAATATTGCCGGACTGTACCGGCATATACACCCAGTCCATTCCCAGTTCACGCGCCTGATTTTCCAGGTCTGCCATAGCCGGCTGCCCCTGCTCTTCTCCGTCTGGCCGATTGGCGACCAGGGTCTTGAAGCCCTGACGAGCAGCTTCAATCACATCGTCCTTCGTGATCTGGGCGGATACAGACAGGTTGTCATCAAGCTTGCGGAAGGTCATGCATCATTCTCCGATGGTTAGAGTGTGGACAAGTTAAACAGATTTCGCCGGTTTTTTTAATGTGCGGGAGCGCTCGATGAGTTCGAACACCAGCATACCGGCGATCATGGCAATCACGAACACCAGCGCCTTGACTTCACCCGCGCCCATGGCAACAAGGCCCGGTCCGGGACAGAAACCGGCGATGCCCCAGCCCGCACCGAATATCAGCGACCCGATGATAAGGCGCTTGTCCAGCTGGCGGTTGGTGGGCAATTTCATGTCCAGACCAAGAATGGACTGAGTGCGCTTGCCGGCGAACCGGAACGCCACCAGGCCAACGGCGATGGCTCCGGCCATGACCAGTGCCAGGGACGGGTCCCAGTTGCCGGCCAGGTCCAGAAAGCCGAGCACCTTCTCCGGGTTTGCCATGCCGGAGAGTATCAGCCCAAGCCCGAACACCAGGCCGGCCACAAACGACGACAGTGAATACAGCATAAGATCAGCCTCCCAGCAGATGGCGAATGATGAAGACAGTGACAAAGCCAGCCGCCATGAAGCCGAACGTTGCGACCAGTGAGCGGGGTGACAGTCGTGACAGCCCGCAAACGCCGTGCCCGCTGGTGCAGCCAGACCCGTACCGGGTGCCGAAGCCAACCAGCAGACCCGCCAGTACGATCATTCCAAAACCGGCGTTGATGGTGAGCGCGGGCAGGCT
>JAWVWU010000490.1:0-2494 GCA_033723595.1 Marinobacter sp.
ATTGCGTGACTCAGTACGCGGATCACGGACACCGACTATCCAGGGCTTGCCACGCTTGTCACCCAACAGACGCATGTCGCCTCCGGCGCTCAGCCTCGCGTTGGTAATGCCGTTGGCTTTCAGGATGTCGATGCCCCGGTCGACCGAATACCCTTTCGCAATACCCCCCATGTCCGCCAGCACACCGTGTTCGGTGTAGCGCACGGTCTGCGCCCGGGGATCGAGAACGATATCGTGGTAATTGATCAGGGACAGGCGGCTGGCTACCTCCGCGTCGGTGGGTTGTTTCTTCTCCCGGTAGTCGTACAGGTAGCCGACCGAGCCAAAACTGATGTCGAATGCGCCGTGACTGAGTTCGGACACTTTCTGGGCCTGCTGAAAAACCCGGAAAAGCCCATCGCTGACCTTGACCGGCCGTTCCGCCGCCTCCCGGTTGACTGCGGATAATTCGGAGTCATCCCGATAACGACTCATCTGGTGGTCGATGTGATCGAATTCGGCAAACACCGCATCCCGAATTCGCTCCGCCCGGGTCGCGCTGTCAGTCCAGAGCTCAAGGTCGATACGGGTTGTCATCGCCGTACCGGTAAACCGGAACCAGTCAGCGTGTGCCGATGATGCCAGCAGCCACAGCGAAAGCGCACAGCCGAGGCCGTGCCGGATTAACCGGCCGTGTGTGGTCATAGACGGCTCCCGTCAAGAGGCGGCCTGCGCGCCGCAAAACGTTCAGGCACGCTCCTGATCCGCCGAATACTCAGCCGCCCTCGCCAGACTGTTGAGTCGTGCACGCTTGCAGAACGCATCCTGGGCTGCCTGCCGGTTATCGTTATTGCCCGACCAGGCCTTCATCGCCGGCTCCTGGAGCGCACGGCCATAGGACATACTTAACTGCCACGGAGCCTGATCGCGACGCAGATTAAGCGCGTTCAGGTTCGCCGTTGCCTCTTCCGGTGTCTGTCCACCGGACAGAAAATTGATGCTGGGGACCGCGGCCGGAACCGTTCTGCGAAGCACCCGCAGGGTCGCTTCTGCCACGACATCCGGAGACGCTTTACCGGCGTCTTTGCCCGGCGTCACCATGCTGGGCTTGAGAATCATATACTCCAGGGCAACCCCGTGTTGGTGAAGGGCATGGAAAACCGCATGCCAGACCTGTTCGTTGACCTCTGCTGCCCGCTCGATGGAATGGCCGCCATCGATCAGTACCTCCGGCTCGACAATGGGCAGAATCCCGTGCTCCTGGCACACGGCAGCGTATCGGGCGAGCATTTCCGCGTTGGCCGTCAGCCCGAGACTGGTTGGATTGGATTCAGAGATCGGATACACCTCGCGCCACTTGGCAAACCGCGCACCCTTGGCCTTATAGGCGCTCAGCCTCTCTCCCAGGCCGTCGAGACCATAGGTGATCATGTCGCCCGGTGCTCCGGGTAAGGGCCCCTTGCCCTGGTCGACCTTGATGCCGGGAACGATACCGCGCGCCTTTGCCAGCTCGGGCAGCAAGACCCCGTCGTCGTCTTTCTGGTCGAGGGTTTCCTCATAGAAAATGACGCCACACAGGTATTGCCCGATATCCGGCGCAGACAGCAACATCGACCGATACCAGCGCCGGGTCTCGGGTGTCGAGTCCACCCCGACCGCCGCCAGGCGCTTGGTCATGGTTCCGGTGCTCTCGTCTGCGGCGAGGATACCCCGCCGCGCGTCGATCATCAGGTCAATGGTGTGCTGGAGTTCGGCAGTGCTCGCCATGGTCGACCCTCCCTGGTGATATGGATGAACTCCGATAATTGCTGATTTACGATCATGGAGCAAGGGGGTCGGACCGATACCTCAGGCGCTGATGGCGCTGACATTAACGCCCAGGTCATACACCAGGCTACCCCCGTAAAACGCAGTCACCAGAAGCATGGCACAGCCGACCAGGCCCGCCAGTGGCAACGCCCAGGCCAGCAGGGGCTTCAGTTCGATCTTGCGCCAGAACAGGCTGCCCTGAACCAGGGTCAGAATGATGAACAGCGTCAGCGTCGACGTTGCCATTTCTTCATGGGATTCGATCGGTTGTGTCGGGAAGCCTTTGTCCATAGCCACATCCTTGGCCAGGTCGCCAAAACCGGCCGCGATCGCCCCCGCAACGCACCCGAGCACCAGCAGCCAGAGTGATGCGCGTTGCCAGCTCTGGCGCGCCGCGAACTGCTCACCGCGAAAAACCACGGCAAATTGGCACACAACGGCCAAAAGCCAGAGCACAATGGGAAAATGCACGATCATGGGATGAATCAGTTCGACATCCATCAGCGTCCTCCTTTTCAGTTTGCCCGCCGCGTTGACACCTGACAGCACCACCGTCGCAGGTCCGGCCACCGCTGTTCACACGGCATGGCGTTCACAGGGTATCCACACAGCAGGCCTGACAGACCTTAAGGCAGGCTTAAGGGCGCCGGGTTGACGCGCTCTTCCCGGAGACCTTGACCGGAACACCGCAGGTACCGGACAGTAG
>JAWVWU010000491.1:0-2493 GCA_033723595.1 Marinobacter sp.
TCCGACGAGCTCAAACGGGACTTTCTGGCGCCCGCCATCAGCGGTGATCAGGTCGGTTGTATCGGCGTCAGCGAGGTCGGGGCCGGGTCCGATGTGGCCGGACTGAAAACCACCGCCCGCAAAGACGGTGACGACTACCTCATCAATGGCTCCAAGATGTGGATCACCAATTCACCCCAGGCGGACTTCATCTGCCTGCTGGCCAATACCTCGGACGACAAGCCTCACAAGAACAAAACGCTCATTGTCGTGCCCATGAACACGCCCGGCATCACTTTCTCCAAACACCTGAACAAGCTGGGCATGCGCTCCTCGGAAACCGCCCAGATCTTTTTTGACGATGTCCGGGTGCCCCAACGTAACCGCATTGGCGCCGAGGGCACGGGTTTCATGATGCAGATGATGCAGTTCCAGGAGGAACGTCTCTGGGGCGCCGCCAACGTCATCAAGGCCCTGGAACGTTGCATTGAGCAGACCATCGCCTACTGCCGGGAGCGCAAAACCTTCGGTACCCCGCTGATCAACAACCAGGTGATTCATTTTCGCATGGCGGAGCTGCAGACCGAGGTGGAAGCATTGCGAGCGTTGACCTATCAGGCCTGTGAACTGCACGTACAGGGTAAGGACGTTACCCGGCTGGCCTCCATGGCCAAACTGAAAGCGGGCCGTCTGGGCCGCGAGGTGACGGACAGTTGCCTGCAGTACTGGGGTGGCATGGGCTTTATGTGGGACAACCCGCTGTCCCGAGCCTTCCGGGATGTGCGCCTGGTGTCTATCGGCGGCGGTGCGGACGAAATCATGCTCGGCATTATCTGTAAATTCATGGGCACCCTGCCCGGCAAAAGCAAAGACTGAGGATCTCGGACATGACGCTCCTCCCCCACTGCGACACGCTTGCCCTGTCGGTCGACGGTATGACCCTGTCGGTCACCCTGAACCGTCCCGAGAGCCGGAACGCCATGAGCCTTGGCATGGTTGAGGAGCTGGCCAGCGTCTTTACCGCCATTGAAGCGGATCCGGCCATTCGGGCGGTCTGCCTGCGCGGAGCAGGCGGACATTTCTGCGCCGGCGGCGACATCCGTGACATGGCGGGCGCCCGCGCGGCCGCGGGAACCCCTGGAACAGACAGCGATCCGTTTTATCGTCTGAACCGGGCATTCGGCCGAATGATCCAGCAGGTCAATGAATCGTCGAAGACGGTAATCGCGGTACTGCAAGGAGCCGTGATGGGCGGCGGCTTCGGGCTGGCCTGCGTGTCCGACCTGGCCCTGGCTGGGCCGAGCGCCCGGTTCGGACTGCCGGAAACGTCGCTCGGGGTGATCCCGGCCCAGATTGCCCCCTTCGTGGTCGAGCGGGTCGGATTGACCCAGGCGCGCCGGCTGGCTCTCCTGGGTCAGCGTTTCGACGGCGAAGAAGCCTGCCGGCTCGGCGTGGTCCATCAAAGCTTCGCCACAGATGACGAACTGGAGGCTGCGCTGGGCGAGTCGATCGGGCAGATTCGCCGTTGCGCACCCCAGGCAAGCGCCATTACCAAAGCCCTGCTTCATAAAGTCGGACAGCAACCCATGGCGACACTGTTGGACGAGGCCGCCCTGCAATTTGCAAGCGCGATTCGCGGGCCGGAAGGGACCGAGGGCACCGGTGCCTTCATGCAAAAACGCCCGCCAGCCTGGGCGGTCACCGGCGATCCGGATCAGGATTAAACCAGCAAACCCAGGGAACGCGGAGGTTCCAGATGCTCACCAAGCTATTGATTGCCAATCGGGGCGAGATCGCCGTGCGTGTTATTCGCACCGCGCGCGACCTGGGTTATCGGACTGTCGCCGTCTACTCCGAGGCGGATGCCAACGCATTGCATGTCCGGGAGGCCGACGAATCGGTGTTGATCGGACCGCCACCGGCCCGGGATTCCTATCTGGACCAGGCAGCCATTCTGGCGGCCGCGGAACGTACCGGCGCTGACTGCATTCACCCCGGCTACGGTTTTCTGTCCGAGAACGCCGATTTCGCAAACGCCTGTGAGCGGGCCGGCCTGACCTTCGTGGGGCCACCCACCGGAGCCATCGACCTGATGGGCAGTAAGCGGCGCGCCAAAATCGCCATGCAGGCGGCAGGTGTGCCGGTGGTGCCCGGCTTTGAAGACGATCATCCCGACGACGCGACCCTCATTGCGGCCGCTGCCGACATTGGCTTCCCCATCATGGTCAAAGCATCCGCCGGTGGCGGTGGCCGGGGCATGCGTCTGGTGCAGGAAGCC
Organism: Marinobacter sp.; assembly: GCA_033723595.1. GTDB lineage: Bacteria > Pseudomonadota > Gammaproteobacteria > Pseudomonadales > Oleiphilaceae > Marinobacter. The sequence continues at coordinate 2,258 of JAWVWU010000491.1, forward strand.
AGTGAATTGGCCGATAACCTGCAGCGCGCCCGATCCGAGGCCCGCAGCGCCTTTGGCGACGACGAATTGATTCTTGAGAAGGCCGTACTCGAACCACGCCACATTGAAATCCAGGTGTTTGCGGACAGCCACGGCAACGCGGTCTATCTCGGCGAACGGGACTGTTCAATCCAACGCCGCCATCAGAAGGTGGTGGAGGAAGCGCCATCGCCATTCATGACCCCGGAATTACGCCA
>JAWVWU010000492.1:0-2490 GCA_033723595.1 Marinobacter sp.
ATCCTGGACACCGCCATTCGAAAGATTGACCGGGAGACGCGGCAACGGTTCAAGGAAACCTTCGATAAGGTCAATGAAGGGCTTCAGGCGCTGTTCCCGAAGGTGTTCGGTGGCGGCAATGCCTATCTCGAGCTAACCGGGGAGGACCTGCTCGAAACCGGTGTCACCATCATGGCACGGCCTCCTGGCAAGAAAAACAGCACGATTCACCTGTTATCCGGCGGCGAGAAAGCGCTGACCGCCATTGCACTGGTGTTCTCGATCTTCCAGCTCAATCCGGCGCCGTTCTGCATGCTTGATGAGGTTGACGCGCCCCTTGATGACGCCAACGTGGGTCGCTATGCCAAAATGGTCAGTGAAATGGCCAGCCAGGTTCAGTTCATCTACATCACTCACAACAAGATCGCGATGGAAATGGCCGATCAACTGATGGGTGTGACCATGCATGAACCGGGTTGTTCACGCCTTGTGTCAGTGGATGTGGAAGAAGCAGCCGCACTGGCTGAAATGTGACCAGAACGCCGTCATAACGTGACAATCAGGCCATCTGGGAGCGCTCCTCGTTGTATTCAACAGCGGCATTGCATAGAGTAACGACGTTACAGGTTTCGCACACAGGACTGCATTGCTATGTCACTTAGGGAATGGTTAATTGCCATCGGTACCCTGGTCATCCTGGGCATTGTCATCGACGGTATTCGCCGTATGCACCGGGCAAGAAAGGACGCGATGACCATCTCATCCGGCATGGGTGCGGACGACCTGGACGAGTCACCGCTGGATGATGACTACAACCCGGAACTGCCCAACGGGGGAGCCCGGCCAGCGACCGGAGAAAGCCTGCGCGAACGTGGCTATCTGAAGACCCATGGCCGCACCCGATTTTCCAATCCCGATCCGAAACCGACCCGACCGGTCGTCTCTTCGCGATCTGCCACCGCGGCCGAACAGAACGAACCCGAACCCGCTGAGCCGTTTGACCCGGACTGGGATAATTCGGATGACCGGCCGGAGTTGACCCGGGAACCCCGTGAAACCGACAGCTGGGGTGCGCTCGACGATGACCAGCCCTTTGACCTCGCCGAGGGGGTCAGTGCCCGGGGTGACGAACCGACACCGCAACCGGAGTCGCCCGCCGAACCGGTATCACCCACGCGCGAGCCACCGGTCGTTACCTCCGAAGTGGAGGAAGACACGGCTCGCCGGGGTCGTGCCACGACGGCCGAGGGTCGGCACCAGCCACTGGCCGGCGCCAATCGCCCGGACGCAGAAGAGGTGCTGGTGATCAATGTACTGGCCAAGCCCGAGAAGGCCTTCAGCGGCACGGCACTGAAGAAATTGTTCGAGGCCTGCGGTCTTGAATTCGGGGACATGGATATCTATCACCGTCACGAACAGCCCGACACCACCAGCCCCGTCCAGTTCAGCGTTGCCAATGCCGTGGAGCCGGGGACCTTCCGGGCCCGGGACATGACGACCATGGCGACGCCCGGCATCAGCTTTTTCATGAGTCTGCCCGGTCCCTCCAGTGCCATGCAGGCGTTTGAATTCATGCTGGAGACGGCTCAGTGCGTGGTGCGTAACCTCGGCGGTGAACTCAAGGACGAACGTCGAAGCGTGATGACGCCGCAGACCATTGAACACTGTCGACAGCGGATCCGGGAGTACGAGCGCAAACATCACACACAGCGTGTCTGACGTGCGTTCCGGTCTGCGTTAACCACAATCCCCGCCCGGGAATGCCGTAGCAGGCTCCTCCTGCCCCGTCAGCGTTGCCTGAAACATCAGGTAACGCTGTCTTGCGTTTATCACCGGGTGTTTTTGCGATAAAGAGGCACAAGGCATGAGCGGTCATTCGTCGGTGAAGCGCCGGATGCAGGAATTGCGCACGGCACTCACGGATCACAACTACCGTTATTACGTACTGGATGATCCCCGGGTACCAGACGCCGAATACGATCGGCAATTCCGGGAGCTTCAGGCGCTGGAGGCAGAGCATCCCGAGTGGGTTACTGCGGATTCGCCGACCCAGCGGGTGGGCGCGACCGGTGAGACGTCCTTTGATGAAGTCGTACACCGACTCCCCATGCTGTCACTCGACAATGCTTTCAGTGAGGACGAACTGCGCGACTTCGATCGCCGGGTCCGGGAGCGCCTGGGCACGGAGAGCGACATCGAGTATGTCTGCGAACCCAAGCTCGACGGGCTCGCGGTCAGCCTTCATTATGAGCAGGGGCTGCTGACCCGAGCGGCCACGCGGGGCGACGGCTACGCCGGCGAAGACATCACGGCCAACATCCGCACGATCCCGTCGGTTCCGCTCAAGCTGCGCGGCGAGCAGTTCCCGGAACTGGTGGAAGTTCGCGGCGAGGTCTACATGCCACGGGCCGGCTTTGAATCCCTGAACGCGCGTCTGCGTGACCAGGGCGAGAAGACCTTCGTCAATCCACGCAACGCGGCCGCCGGCAGCCTTCGCCAGAAAAACCCGAA
>JAWVWU010000493.1:0-2487 GCA_033723595.1 Marinobacter sp.
CCGATGGCCCGAGCGATGGTCGGCGCCACTTTATGCATGGTGTTGGTACCGATCAACAGGCACTCGGCGCCGGCCCGTTCCACCGCTCTGGCCGCCTCTGCCAGCAGGACGCCGGTGTCGTCCCATCGTCCCTGATGCTGAAGGGCTTCAATGTCGGCAAAGTCGACGCTGTACAACACGATGCGAGCCGAATGCAGGCCACCGAGCGCCTGTTTTACACCCTCGTTGAGCGCCCGGTAATAGCTTTGGGTCGACTCCCAGCTCATGCCGCCCAACAAGCCGATGACCTTCATGGTTTCTCCTCCCCGGTTCCGGTTCACTGGTGCCTCAGGCGACCGACCGGATCAGGTACGCATACACCAGATACAGCGAGGTGGCCGTCAACACCGCGAACGTCATGGACATGCCGAATACCCGCAGCCGATAGTCCTCCCGCACCTGACTCACACCAAACGCATGGACCCCCCGGCCAACCAGCAGACAGAGGCCCATCACATGCACGAAGGCGCCATGGGCGCCGGTGTATTCGGCAAAAAACAGAAGCAGCAGACTCAGGGGAACGTACTCGGAAAAATTGGAATGCACCCGCATGGCCCGCATCATTTCCGGGTTGCCCGCATCACCAATGGCAATCTGCAGACGCCGGCGGACGCGCAGCGTCCGGATGCTCAACGCCACGTACATCAGACCCAGAATAGCCGCGTAAAACGGAACAATCATCATCGTCGAAAACCCTCTCTGGCAACGGTAACGCCGGCGATCGCGCCCGGTGGCGCGGTCGTGTCACAGAATCTGAGGGTTAAACTGCCACACCGCGAGGTTTAACGCCATGGCAAAACTGACCCAGAGCAGATAGGGCACCAGCAGCGCTCCGGCCAGCAACCGGATGCGCCAGAACGCGCCGAGCGTGGCCAGGATCAGCAGCCACAGCACCACAATATCCACGAACGCCAGCGCGCCCTCATGCCAATGGAAAAACAGGACACTCCACAGCGCGTTCAGTGCCAGTTGGAGCAGGTACATGGTCAGCGTGCCACGGGCACCGGACCAGCCACGGGCCTTCCACACCAGCCAGGCAGCGACCCCCATCAGGCAATACAGCACTGTCCAGACCGGTCCGAACCAGGCCCCCGGCGGCGCCCACGCCGGCTGGTTGAGCCCGGCGTAAAAACTGGCCGCGTCCACTGACGCCGCGGCCCCGATGGCGGCGGCAACAAAGGTGATGGCCAGCCATCCCAGCAGGCCGGCAAACTGTCTGGATCGGGTCACGGATCAAAAACCCCCTGTTGCAATGCCGGCTGAATCAGGCCGGCGTGTCCTCTCGACGGGTTACGATGGCCAGGGTGACGGTTGCCTTGGACACCAACCGGGATTCATCGCCGGTTCCGCAAAATACTTCGGATTCTACCACCGTCAGCGTCGCCCCCGCTTTCAGCACCCTCGCGACACAGCGGAGCACCGTGCCCCGCGCCGAGCGCAGCAGGTTGAGCTTGAACTCGGCGGTCAGAACTGACTGGCCGGCCCCGGCAACACTGGCGGCGGCCGCGCCGGCGGTGTGATCTGCCACCGTGGCCTGCACGCCGGCATGCACGTAGCCATCCTGTTGCAGGTGGCGCTCGGCGAGCGTCAGGTAGGTACGGCACTCGCCGGGACTGGCGGATTCCAGTTGCAGGCCCAGATCACGGATAAAAGGCGCGGCCCGCAAAATCCGCTCGACTTCCTGCTCGTTTACCTCTGCCATGACTCACTGCCTCTGATACGGGCGGTCAACCCTGTCGGGGCGCGAACATGATAATCGCCATCCCTGACAGGGCCACCGCGGAACCCAGCAGGTCCCAGCCGGTTGGCCGGATACCTTCCACCAGCCATAACCATAGTATGGCGGTAACAATATAGACACCGCCGTAGGCCGCGTAGACCCGACCGGCGGCATCCGGGTGCAGCGACAACAGCCAGGCAAACAGGCCCAGGCTTGCGGCACCGGGCACCAGCAGCCACGCAGACTGACCCTGGCGAAGCCAGAGATAGGGTAGATAACACCCAAGCAGCTCGGCCAGCGCGGTGACCAGAAACAGACCGAGCGTTTTCAATTCGGACACGGATTCTCTCCAGCACAACAGCAACATTTCCCGTCAGCGGTCCGGGACAGTGTCAACGCGCCGACCGCAAAGGTCCAGAGGGTGTCGTCATCGCCAGGGTCCGGTAGAGAAACTGGACAGCGGCGTCCACCGCGTTATCACTGGTCAGGAAGGTCGTAATATGGCCACGCCATTTCAACAGCATCATTTCCGCGGGCACGCCGGCCGCCGCCAGGTCGGCCTGGAAGTCGGTGGCATGATCCACCGGCACCAGGTCGTCGTCCATACCGTGATAGAGGAAAAACGGCGGCGCCGAGGGCGTGATATGGGTAACCGGAGAGGCTGCCGCGTAGCGCGCGGGGACCTCGGCCAGGGTGCCACCCAGAAACTGCTCGACCAGCTTGCCGGA
>JAWVWU010000494.1:0-2485 GCA_033723595.1 Marinobacter sp.
AAAACCACAGAAATCCAGTTTCGTGTGCGTACGGTGGACAGCAGCCCCGACCAGTTGCTGGCGTGGCCCACCGAGTCGGTCCGGCCGGACCTGGAAAAAAAGTTACTGGGTGACCTCGCGGATTACCTGAAAGGCCGTGAGGACAACAAGTCTTATTCGCGGGCTGCGTTGCGAATTGATACGCCACCCAAGGTGAAGCTGATTTCTGAGGGCGACAAGACCGTGGCCATCAAGTTGAACGTCAGTTATGAGCGCGCCTGGGCCGAGGTCCGGCGGGCGCTGGATGATGCGAAAATACCGGTGGTTGACCTGGACCGCAGTGGTGGACAGTTCTACGTCGATTTCCGGTCTAAAGACGAGCGCGATCCGGGCTGGTTCAGTTGGTTCTCGGACCCGTCCAAACCGCGCTATACCTTTTTTGTTCGTCTGACCCGGGAGGCCGACGATGTGCGTGTCACCACCGGCCGGGCGCCAGACTACACGGGTACCGACCGCTCGCAACGACTGTTGTCGGACCTGTTTGAATACCTTTATTAATGGCAGCGGTCCCGGGCGCGTGATCGCCCGATCCACGGAGAAAAATCATGGAAAAACGTGACGAAGTCTATGCCGGCAAAGCCAAGTCGGTCTATCGGACAGACGACCCTGAGCGCTTTGTCCTGCTGTTCCGCGATGATACGTCCGCCTTTGATGGCGAACGGGTTGAACAACTGAGCCGCAAGGGTAAGGTGAACAACCGGTTCAACGCCTTCATTATGGAGAAACTGGAGGCCGCGGGCATACCGACCCATTTCGAGGGCCTGTTGTCGCCGGTGGAATCGCTGGTGAAAAAGCTCGACATGATTCCGGTTGAGTGTGTGGTTCGTAACGTGTCGGCGGGCAGCCTGTGTCGCCGTCTGGGTGTCGAGGAAGGGCTGACCCTGACGCCGCCAACGTTTGAGTTGTTTCTCAAGAACGACGCCCTGCACGACCCGATGGTGAACGAGTCCCTGGCCATCACCTTTGGCTGGGCGAGCGCTGAGGAACTGTCGCGGATGAAGGCACTGACGTTCCAGGTTAACGATGTGCTTAAATCCCTGTTTGAGGATGCCGGTATGCTGCTGGTGGACTACAAGCTCGAATTTGGTCGCGCCGGCGGTGCCATTGTTCTGGGTGACGAGTTCAGCCCGGATGGTTGTCGCATCTGGGACAAGGCTACCCGCAAGAAGATGGACAAGGATCGTTTCCGGCAGGGTCTCGGTGACGTCATCGAGACCTATGAAGAGGTAAGTCGTCGGCTGGGTATAGACGTCGACTGAGCCAGGCAACCCATCTGCTCTGTGGTGCCCGCAATGGTATCTCCGGAGCTGGCAGGGTGTCAGTGATCACAACGACAACGACAACGACAACGACAAAGAGGTACGGCATGCGCAAATTGATTCTGATGACCGGAGCAGCCCTGGTAGCGGCGGCTCCTCTGGTAAGCGCTGATGTAGTCGGTTTTGGTGCCAGTGTGAGCTACTGGGACTCCCAGTTGTCCGGCAAAGCTGTCAACAAGGGAGATGCCGTTGACGTTGAAAATGAACTCAACCTGAGCAATGACAGCACTGCCAATCTGACAGCCTATATCGAACACCCGATTCCGGTATTGCCGAATGTCCGGCTCAACTACACGCGCATTCAGCAGAGTGGGCAGGGTAATGTGGGCGCGCAGGGGTATGAAAACCTGGTCGGCAATACCCAGACCCAGTCCGATCTCGATCTGAAGCAGATCGACGTGACCCTGTATTATGAGCTTCTCGATAACTGGGTAAACCTTGATCTCGGCCTGACCGCCCGCAGTCTCGATGGCGACCTGGTGGTACGCGATCGTTCCGGCCTGCAGCCTGTCAGCCGGACCCACGTCAAGGCAGTGGTGCCGATGGGCTATATCTCTGCCCGTTTTGATCTGCCATTCACCGGCGTATCCGTTGGTGCAGAGGGCAACGGCATCGCCTACAGCGGCGACTCGATCTATGACCTCAATGCCTATGGCCAGTATGAGATGTCGCTGCTCCGGCTGCGTGCAGGCTACCGGCAGCAGTCCATCAACTACGAAGACAACGACAACACCCTGGATATCAAACTGGGTGGCCCATTTGTCAGCGCCGGCCTGACTTTCTGAACAGACAACGGTGGGCTGCCCTTGGCCGGGGGCGGTCGGTCTGACGTTCCCGGAAAACACCCGGGTTGATTCGCGGTTCTGTTGATTATCGGGTGCGTTTATCCGGTGCGATTCGGTAAGATAGCGGCATTCCTATCGCTATCCACCGAACTCCGGGAGAACACTCTTGAAAATTCTCGTCACAGGGACCGCCGGCTTTATCGGCTCACACCTCGCTCACCGTCTTCTTGCCCGAGGTGACGAGGTGATCGGCGTCGACAACGTCAATGATTATTACGACGTCAGTCTCAAGGAAGCCCGTCTCGCCCGCCTGACCAGTCAACCCGGCTTTACCGAAGTGCG
>JAWVWU010000495.1:0-2483 GCA_033723595.1 Marinobacter sp.
CGGCGGCGAGAACGTTGTCGACTTCTTCCCCCAGACGGGCAAAATCGGCGGACAGGATGGATGGGGCAATCTGGAACGGTTTCATGTCGGCTCTCTCGGGCAATGGAAACTCGGGCGAACGATTTGACTCGCGACAGTCTATCAGTTTCGTCGAGGGTTTGCGGCGGCGCGGCCCGGAACAGCCCGGTTCAATGCCCGGTAAAGATCGGAGACAAAGTATGGGAACCTTTACGTCGCATCCGCTGCTGACGTTGTCCATCACCGCGCTGCTGCTGGTGGCGGCCCCGGCGCTTGCGGCCGATACCGCGGCGGCCCCGTCGGCAGGCGCCAGCGATCCGGCATCGGGGCCGCCCGAACGCGCGATGGTGACCACCGGGCTGGACTCAGAGGCGGTCGCCAGGGCCAATCCCAGGCAGGCGGTGTGGCTGGATGCGGGTGACAGTGGGCGCGTGCTCGGCCTGCTGGAGCCGGAGCAGACACCATCGCCCAATGGCGCGCTGATTCTGTTGAACGACGAGGGCCTGTCGGCAGACGCCGGCGTCATCGGTGCCCTGCGTCAACCACTGGCCGCGGCCGGCTGGGCCGCGTTGTCGCTGGGGCTTCCGATGCCGGCTTATGCCTTGCAGAAGGCACGTCAGGTGGCGGCCGAGTCGCCCCCCGCCTCGTCACCCGAGGCGCCTGCGCCGGCGGATACCGCGGCCAAGGCCGGTGACTCGGTGATGATTGATGTCATGGAGAAGGATCTCAAGGGCCTGATGGATGCCTATCACAAACAGCTTCGTGAGCGCCTGCAGGCCGCGATTGACGAGCTGGCCAAGCGTGGTTACTCACCGATTGTGCTGTTGGGACTGGGGCAGGGGGCGGACGTCATCACCCGCGACGTGGCGGCCAACCGACCGTCAGTCGGTGCCCTGATCTGGCTTGCGCCGAGCTTCCAGGCTGGCCGGGACCAGCCTCTGCCCGAGCTCATGAAAACGGTCAATCAGCCGGTACTGGAGCTGTTCAGTCAGCGCGAGCAGTCCGGGGAGGCGAGTCAGCGGCGGGCATTGATGAGTCGCTCGGGCTATCGTCAATATGGACAGCAGCCGGTCGCCATGGCTCTGCCTCCCGTGCGTCGGGATGCCCCTCAGATCGCGGCAAGGGTCACGGCCTGGCTGGCACGATAGCCAGCGGGCGCCGGCGGCCAGGGCGTGCCCCGGTCAACGCAGGCGATGACGACGCTTGATCAGGTCCCAGGCTTTTTGATAACGCAACAGCCGTTCCTTGGCGAGGGCCCGCTCCCTGGGGGCAAGGTCGCGGTCCAGTTTGTCCGGATGGCACTCCGACACCCGGCGGCGGTAGGTTTGCTTGATGCGCTCCAGGGATTCACGAGTACCCACCCCCAGCAGCTGGCAGGCCTTGTCATAGCTGTCCGGAAGCGGCTCAAGTTCCGGCCGGGTAATCCAGACCTTGCGTCCGTAGCTGTCGAGGATGGATGTCATCAGTGAAGTCGGTAATCCGATCTGATCGATCGCGTCTTCGCAACGGTAGCGCCGCTGTGTGCTAGGGTTGCCATGAACCTGGGCCTGGTGGCAGAGGCAGAATACCGCCCGCAGTGCGGGGGAGGGCATGATTCGCGAGGTCAGTCGCAGACGTAAGGCGCGCAGTGACGAGGGCGCCTGGGTCTGTTTCCCCGCCTGGAACTGTTTGATGGCTTTGCGACGCTGGCGGGGCGAGAGCGCCAGTGCTTTCATCACGGACTCTGCGAAGCCGATGTCTTCCGGGGTAACCCGACCATCGGCCTTGGCGATGTAACCCATGAAGTAGAACAGGCTGCGCCGGCACCAGCCGGGCAAGCGGGTGCGGGCGATCAGCTCGCTGGCCTGGTGGCCGCAGGCGTTGAGTTCGTTCAGCAGGTCGTGGAATTCCCGTTCGACACGGGCAGACAGCACGGGGTCCGTGGCCATGGCGCACATGGGTCAGGTGCCCCCGGGCGTGCTGAGGTAGTGGTCCAGGTCGGCCAGTCGTTCTGGCGTGCCGATATCGAACCAGGCGCCATGGTGGCGGATACCGCTTACGCGGTCGGCGTCCATGGCCCCGACCAGCAGCGGCGCCAGCTTGCGGTGGCCGGCGGGCAGGTCCTCAAACAGGCTGCGATGCAACAGGCTGATGCCGGCGAACGTCAGGGCAGGGGCGCCGCGGGCATGCACCCGGCCTGCCGGATCCAGATGGAAGTCGCCATCGGGATGATGCGGCGGGTTAGCCACCAGCACCAGCTTCGCCAGGTCGCCGTTGGTGGGCGGTACCAGGCGGGACAGGTCCAGGTCGCACCAGATATCACCGTTGATCACCAGCAGCCAGTCCTGCCCGAGATACGTCAGCAGCGGCAGGGCCTGACGGATACCCCCGGCGGTTTCCAGCGGATCGGCCTCGCGGGAATAGCGCAGGGTCAGCCCCCGCGCATGTCCATCCCCGAGCGTCTGTTCGATCTGATCGCCCAGCCA
>JAWVWU010000496.1:0-2477 GCA_033723595.1 Marinobacter sp.
AAATCCCTCGATAACTGGTGTCGCAACCAGCCCTGCTCCTGGCGATTGAGCGTTTCTGTCAATGTCAGCACCTGCTCACGGGATTCGGTCCGGTGATGGCGTGTGGATGCCGGCTTGGCAGTCTGAACGTTGGGTATCACAAGCGTGAACGTTGAGCCCACCCCCGACTCGCTTTCCACGCTCAGTTCCCCGCCCATCATCCGGGCCAGTTTCCGGCTGATCGCCAGCCCCAACCCTGTACCACCGTACTTGCGACTGCTCTGGCCCTCCTGCTGTTCAAACGCCTCAAAAATAAACTCCTGCTGACCCGGCGCAATACCGATGCCGGTATCGGACACGGAAACCACCAGTTCACAGCGCGGACTTTCTCCGGGCTGCTGGTGACAGCGACGGGCGCGGGCAACGACGGTCACCGTACCCTCATGGGTGAACTTGATGGCGTTGCCGACCAGATTGAACAGCACCTGACGAATCCGTGTTTCATCCAGCACCATGGCGGCCGGCATATCGGGATCCACCTGGACATCCAGGCGAATGCCCTGCTCCCGGGCCCGCAGGTCAAATATGTGCCGCACGTCGTCGAGCAATCGCTGGACTTCCAGCGGTGCAAACTCGAGTCGCATTTTGCCTGCCTCGATTCGCGACAGGTCCAGAATGTCGTTGATCAGCATCAGCAGGCTGCGACTGCCGGCCCGAATGGCGTCCAGATACTGCCGGTGCTGGGGATCCGTCACGCTGTTACCGAGCAGATCACTGTAGCCAATTACGGCGTTCATGGGCGTGCGAATTTCATGGGACATATTGGCCAGAAACTCACTTTTCGCGCGGTTGGCACTGTCGGCTTCCCGCGCCAGTCGCTCGGCCTCCAGCTTCGCCGCCCGCAGTTCGTCCTCACTCAGGCGCAGGGCGTTTTCCGAACGAATGCGCTCATCGACTTCCCGGGACAGCTTGCGGTTCCAGTACAGGAAAATCAGCACCACCACGAACGCAATCAACACCACGCGCTTGACCGCCGTGTAGTCTGTGCCCTGCTCGATGTCCAGGTGAATCCAGCGATTGTAGATGGCGTCAGTCTCGGACGCATCGAGGCTGCCCAGCGCCTTGTTCAGGATACGCACCAGCTCCGGCCGGTCTTTGCGCACCGCAAACCTCAGGTCAAACTGATAAGGCGTAATGCTGGTGATTCGCAGATTGGACAGCCCCAGTCGCGCCACGGTGTAGCTGACGCCCGGGATGTGGGTCACCATCACGTCCAGGTCGCCGTTGGACAGCGCCAACAGTCCGGCCTCGATCGACTTGACCGGATACAGGTTCAGGTCCGGATGGTTGATCAGCAGAAAATCATAGCTGGCCTGGTGCTGGACAACCCCGACCCGCTCGTTCTGCAGCTCCCGCAGGTCGCCGATAAACCGACCGTCGTCACGAATGACTAGGGCAATGGGGAGACTCAGATACGTCCGGGTATAGAGGAATTCGTCTTCCCGGCGCGGGGAGCGCGGCATCGCCGCCAGAATATCAAGACGGCCATCCTTCAGCGACTGCTCGGCCTTGAGCCAGTCGTCGGCCGTCTGACGCTTGAAACTGACATCAAGCTGGTCCTCAACCCGGGACACCAGATCCGGCACCAGTCCGCGTATCGACCCATCCTGCTTGAACTCAAATGGCGGCCAGTTCGGCCGGAACGCGACCTTCAGATCCGGATGACGCTTGAGCCAGTCACGCTCAGACGCGGTCAGCTCAACACTGTCTGGCGAGCCGGCCTTGGGTACCGAAAACGGCACCCAGGATTCCCGAATCGCCCGGTGCTCGGTATGGCTGAGGGACAATATGGCCTCATTCAGCGCGGTGAACAAAGACTTGCGATCGGCCGGCATGGTCAACACCACGTCGACCGACTGGTCACTCAGCAGCGAGGCCAGGCCCACCCCGTTGATCAACGCTGACTGCAGATAATCGGACACCACCGGAACCGGCCCGACAAACGCATCCGCCTGGCCTGACAGCAAACTGCTGACGGCTTCACCCACACTGCCGACCGGCACCGGGGTGAACGACTCGACTGGGTCCAGCAGGCGATACTGACTGCTGTCTTCGCCGACCAGCGCCACCCGTCGCCCCTCGAGGTCCGAGAGCTGGCGGATACTGGCGTCGCCGGCATCCACAAAGAGTCCATAGGTGAGGCTCATCAGCGGCTGGGTAACACTCTGGTCGTCCGGCACCGGCTGGTTCGGTGGCCGGGTGGTGAGCACCGCGTCCAGCTCGCCCGACTTCAGCCGCCGGGCCAGGCCGGCCTCGTTGTCGCTGACCACCTGGATGGCGACATTGAGTTTCTCGCCCAGGCGCTTCAGGTAGTCGACATAGGTGCCCACCAGTTCGCCATCGGCACTGCGGAAGGCCAGCGGCACCTGATCCGCCCTGAGGCCAATGCGGAAGTGGTCCCGGCTGGCCAGCCAGTTGAGCTCGGTAGCACCCAGAAC
>JAWVWU010000497.1:0-2470 GCA_033723595.1 Marinobacter sp.
ACTTCAAGCAGATTAACGATACCTACGGCCATGTGGTGGGCGACCACATTCTCAAGGCGGTGGCCCAGGAATTACGCAAGGCCACACGTAACTGTGATGAACTCTACCGGTTCGGCGGTGAGGAATTTGCGGTCTTGCTGCCCCAGACCAATCAGGAACAGGCCTATCAGGTCGCTGAGCGCATAAGGGAGTTCATTGCCACGATCCGGGTGAACTGCGGTGACGTCGACGTCATGACGTCAGCCAGTCTCGGCGTAGCCATGCGACTGCGGGACGAGAGCGCCGATCAATGGGTTGCCCGGGCTGACCACACGCTTTATCGCGCCAAGCGCACAGGCCGGAACTGCACCCGACTGGCAGCCACCGTCGGGACCGGGCCGGACGCCTGACACCGCGCCCTGCGTCCCGGCGACGTCATCGGCCGGTTTTCTTGCGGCTGACCGGTTTTTTGGCTTGCGGAGCACGGGTACCACTCACCTGCCATTTTTTACCCGCCGGTTTTTTCGCCGGACGACGGGGCTGCTTGGCCTGCTTCCGGGCCAGTGCCTTCTGCTCGTCGGGCGTCTTGGCAGGCAACTCGACAGGATCAAGACCCACCACTTTGCTGAGATCGTCCACGCCACGCTGGTTCATCTCTTCCCAACGGCCGACACTGAGGCGACTGGGCAGAAAAACCGGTCCGTAACGAACCCGTTTGAGCCGGCTGACCTGAACACCCTGAGATTCCCAGAGCCGGCGAACTTCCCGGTTACGACCCTCGAACAGGGTTACGTGATACCACTGGTTGATGCCTTTGCCGCCGGCGGCGCTGATATCCGAAAAACGGGCGACGCCATCCTCCAGCAGCACACCCTCGAGCAGCCGGTTGATCATGGCCTCGTCGACCTCGCCGAACACCCGGACGGCGTACTCCCTGTCTACCTCGCGAGAGGGGTGCATCAACCGGTTGGCCAGTTCGCCGTCAGTGGTGAACAGCATCAGTCCGGTGGTATTGATGTCCAGACGCCCGATCGCGATCCAGCGATGGTCGCTCAGCCGCGGCAGCGAGTCGAACACCGTCGGGCGGCCCTCGGGATCATTGCGGGTGGTCACCTCGCCTTCCGGCTTGTTATACACCAGAACCCGACGCAGGACGTCAGCGGCGGGGCGTGTATTCAGCCGCCGCCCGTCCAGATCCACCTGGTCGGCAACGGTGATTTTCTGGCCAGGTTCGGCGACTTTGCCATTGACCGAGACCCGGCCGGCTTCGATCCAGGCCTCGACTTCCCGGCGCGAGCCCAGCCCGGCCCGGGACAGCAATTTCTGCAGTCGTTCCGGTTCCTGGCCCTGGGCCTGTGCTGGCCGTTTCTGCGGGCGTTCAGACGCCATGACGTAAGGTCCTTGTGATGCCTGATCGCAGGGTGGCGCACGGGGCGCGCAACCACGGCAGGGTTAGCCGGACATCGCCCGACACCTGCCAAAGGCCCTGCTCTCAGTGAAATGTGTTGGATTCGTTGTCCGCATCGGCGCCGTCGTCCGACGCCGGTGATTCAAACTCGATCTCGGCCTGGAGCGTCTGCTCCACCTCACGACCAATTTCCTCCAGGTCCCTGACTTCTGACAACGTCGGCAGACGCTCCAGGCTGTCGAGGTTGAAGTAATCGAGAAACTGTTTGGTCGTGGCGTACATCGCCGGTCGACCCGGTACATCCCGGTGACCGACAACCCGGACCCACTCGCGCTCCTGAAGCGTCCGCACGATATTGCTACTGACGGTCACACCACGAATGTCTTCGATTTCACCACGGGTAATGGGCTGTCGATAAGCGATCAGGGCCAGCGTCTCCAGCAGGGCCCGGGAGTAACGCTGCGGTTTTTCCTCAAACAAGCGCCCCACATGAGCGGCGTAGGCCTGTCTCACCTGGAACCGATAGCCGCTGGCCACCTTTTTCAGCTCAACGCCCCGGTCCGCGCTCTCCTGCTCGAGCTGGAACAGGACGTGCTCGATGACCTGTCTGGTCGGGCGTTCCGCCTCCTCGAAGAGATCGCGCAACTGGTCAACGGTCAGGGGCTTGCCGGCGGTCAACAACGCTGCCTCGACAATGGCCTGGACACGGCGCAGATCCTGTTCATTCATAACGAAAACACCCTTTAAAACCACTCTGTATTCTGGCATCGGCCTGTGTTCTGTGCGAGCAGGCCGGCTCAGGGTCACTGTGACCGGATGCTATTTTGCCGCCCGCGCCCGGACATGGATCGGCTCGAGCACATCGGCCTGAACCACCTCGATCAGTTGCTCCTTCACCAGCTCGAGCATGGCCAGGAAGGTCACCACCACACCGAGCCTGCCCTCTTCGAGGGTAAACAGGCTTTCGAACTTGATAAAACGGTCATCCGGCAGCGCCGCGAGAATGGCCGACATGCGCTCGCGCGTCGACAGCTTTTCCCGCTCGACGTGGTGGCTGGTAAACAGGTCGGCCCGCTGGAGCAC
>JAWVWU010000498.1:0-2466 GCA_033723595.1 Marinobacter sp.
AAACCTCACAACAATCGAACGACCCGTCGCACCCCGTCGGGTTCGGACAGCCGGTCGCAACCTCCCAAGAACGAGAGCGCCGACCAGCGTCCGCGGACCACGGGACGAACCCCACCGTCATCACCGGTCCGAGCGACCTCGACGCCATCGGCTGCGGGGCATGAAGCGGGTGAGCGGCGCGAGCCGGAAAAACGCCCGGACCCGACAACCGACGCTGCAGTGAGCCCTGAATCTCCGACCCGGACCACCGTTGAGCGGAAATCCTCGAATGCCGGCCAGCAGACGCCGCCCGCTCGCCCCAAAACCGTCAAGCGCAAGGCTGTGAACATTCCGGCCGTGGAAGGCAAGACCCGATTTATGGATCTGGGCCTTGACCAGCGTCTGCTCGACGCGATTACCGATATCGGCTTTGAATACTGCACACCCATCCAGGCCGAGACCCTGCCTTTTACCCTCTCTGGCCGGGATCTGATTGGTCAGGCCCAGACGGGGACCGGCAAAACGGCGGCGTTTCTGATTAATGGAATCCAGCGCATGCTGGAGCGTCCGATCCCGCCGGAAGACCGCTTTGCCTCAGAACCGCGAGTGCTGGCACTGGCCCCGACCCGGGAGCTGGCTATGCAGATCGCCAAGGATGCCGAAGAACTGTGCGGCTATACCGGCCACAACGTGGTTACGGTGGTCGGCGGCATGAATTACGACAAGCAGCGGGATCAGCTGCAGAACGAGGTTGTCGACATACTGGTGGCAACGCCGGGCCGGCTGATTGACTTCCTCGGTTCGCAGGACGTTTTCCTCGATCAGCTGGATCTTCTGATTCTGGACGAAGCAGACCGGATGCTGGACATGGGTTTCATCCCGGACGTGAAACGAATCATCCGCAAGTGTACCGACAAGGAAGACCGGCAGACCCTGCTGTTCAGTGCAACATTCAATCAGGACGTCCTGAATCTGGCGTCCATGTGGACCCGCGGTGCGGAGTTTGTGGAAATCGAGCCGGAGCAGAAAACCGCCGAGCGGGTTCAGCAGACTGTGTATCTGGTGGGCGGTGATGAGAAGCTGCGTGTGCTGGTCAACTACCTCAAGCGACCGGAGGTGGAGAAAGCCATCGTCTTCGCCAATCGTCGGGACCAGTGCCGTGATCTCGACGAGGACCTGAGAAACCAGGGCGTCAAAACTGCGCTGATGTCGGGCGAGATTCCCCAGAACAAACGATTGAAAACCCTTGACCAGTTCAAGCGGGGTGATATCCAGGTGCTGGTCGCCACCGATGTTGCCGGTCGAGGTATCCATGTGGATGGCGTCACGCATGTGTTCAACTACAATCTCCCGGACAACGCGGAGGACTATGTGCACCGGATCGGGCGCACCGGGCGCGCCGGCCAGAACGGTGTCTCCGTCAGCTTTGCCAGCGAAGACGATGCCTTTTCGTTACCGGCCATCGAGTCCTACATCGGACAGAAGTTGACGTCGGCTGTGCCGGAGGAGGCCCTGATGGAGGCGCTGGACAAGCCACCAATCAGCCGTCGTCGCAGCAGTGGCCAGCGACGCCCCGCGCCGGGCCGCAATCCACGCCAGCGACGCGCCTGACCCCCTATGTTGATCGTAGCCGACGAAAATATCCCGTTGCTGGACGCGTTTTTTGAGGATATCGGCGAGATAAGGCGGGTATCCGGACGTCACCTGACGGCCTCCGACGTCAGGGATGCCGACATTCTGCTGGTCCGGTCTGTGACCCGTGTCGATGCCACGCTGCTGACCGGAAGTCGGATCAAATTCGTCGGCACGGCGACCATCGGAACGGATCACATTGACCAGGATTGGCTTCGCGATCAGGGCATTGCGTTCGCCAGTGCGCCAGGGTGCAACGCCAACAGTGTTGTGGAGTACGTGCTGAGCGTGCTCAGCCTGTATGCCGAACATCGCGGGCTTGAGGACTGGTCGACGTTGAGCGTCGGTATCGTGGGCGCTGGTAATGTGGGTGGGGCGCTGGATCGCTGCCTGTCACGGCTGGGATTCGAAACCCGGGTGTGCGATCCACCCAGGGCCCTGGTCGACGACGCACAGGTGCCAGAGTTTGTCAGCCTCGACGACGCCCTTGGTTGCGACGTCGTCACGTTCCACACACCGCTGGTCGAGACCGGTGACTATCCAACGGCCCGGCTGCTGGACGCCGGGCGCATTGCCAATCTGTCCGCCGGACAGCTGGTGATCAATAGCAGTCGCGGCGAAGTGGTGGACGGCGCAGCGCTGCTGAGCCGCCTGTCACAGGACGATGGCCCGACGGTGGCACTCGATGTCTGGGAGCATGAACCACAGATCAACGTTGAGCTGGCGCGGAAAGTATGGCTCGCGACGCCTCACATCGCGGGGTACAGTCTTGAGGGTAAGGTACAGGGCACGGAAATGATCTATCAGGCCCTTTGCCGATTCCTGGGACTGCCTGTGCGCAAGAGTGCCGGCCAG
>JAWVWU010000499.1:0-2466 GCA_033723595.1 Marinobacter sp.
CAGATCGCCGGTCAGGAACGCTATGTTCAGACCCAGCAACTGAAACAGAAACAGGGCATGAAAATGTGCGCCTTCACTGTCGGTGCGAGTGATGGAATAGAGATGGCAGAACAGGGCCAGAATGGCCGTCATGGTCAGCATTAGCGCCGACAGGCGATCAAGCACCAGCACGATACCGAACGGTGGATGCCAGTTACCGAACGCGTAGGCCCGGTAGTTGCCATCATCGGCCAGTCCCAGCAGCACGACCGACGCAATGACCACGGCAAGGGTGGTGGCCAGCGCCAGGGTACGGCGCAACGCCAGGGGCGCATAGCCAAGAAAGATCTGCAGCACGCCGCCCAGCAGCGGAATCAGTATCGGGGCGATCAGCCAGTGGTTCATGAGTGTTCGTCTCCGGGCTCCAGCGGCTCGTTGGCTTTGCCGTCCACGTGGTCATCGGCGTTATCAATTTGCGCGCGCAGGGCCAGGACCACCACAAACGCGGTCATGGCAAACCCGATGACAATCGCCGTCAGGACCAGTGCCTGTGGCAGCGGGTCAGTATACTGGCCCGCACTGCCAAGAATGGGCTGGGCACCGGTCAGCAGTCGGCCGGTCGCAAACAGGAACAGGTTGACCCCGTAGGAAAGAAGCGTGAGGCCCACGACGACTGGAAAGGTGCGGGCCCGGAGGATCAGGTAGACCCCGCTGCCGGTCAGGGTGCCGATCGCCAGCGCGACAATCAGTTCCATGTCAGTTGCCCTCCGTGTCAGGATCAATCTTCAGAGACAGGTGGCCCAGGCTGACCAGGGTCAGCATGGTCGCCCCAACGACGGTCAGGTAGACCCCGAGGTCAAACACCATCGCCGAGGCCAGCTCGAACTCGCCAATCAGCGGTAGCGAGAAGTGACCGAACGAAGAGGTCAGAAACGGATAGCCGTAGGCAATGCTGCCAACCCCGGTGAGCGCTGCGGTCAGAACGCCCAGTGCAATCATCGGCTGGTATCGCACCGGCATACGCTGCTGTGTCCATTCAATGCCGTTGGCGATGTACTGCAAAATGAGCGCGACGCCGGTAATGAGGCCGGCGATGAAACCACCGCCCGGCAGATTGTGTCCTCGCAACAGAATGTAGGCCGAAACCATCAGGGCCAATGGCAGCAGCGGCCGGGCAATCTGCTTGAGCATGGTGGGGTGGGCATCGCGGGTCCAGGTATTGCCCTGGCCGTCACCCGGTGGCGGTGTCAGGCGAACCTGGCGCAGCATGGCAAAGATGCTCAGCGCGGCGATGGCAAGCACCGTGATCTCGCCGAGAGTATCGAATCCGCGGAAGTCGACCAGGATAACGTTGACGATGTTATTGCCGCCGCCCAACGACTTGCTGTGCTCGATGTAAAACCGGGAAATGGAGTCTCCCGGATGCGTCAGGATCGCCAGGGTGATCAGTGTCATGCCGCCGCCTGCCGCCAGGGCAACGAGCAGGTCTCGCCAGCGTCTGGGGCGCGGGGTTTCCAGCGGAGTCCAGGAGGGCAGGTAGTACAGGGCCAGCATCAGCAGCACAATGGTGACCACCTCCACCGACAGTTGCGTCAGGGCAAGATCCGGTGCCGAGAAACGGGCAAACGCCAGCGACACCATCAGGCCGACCACACTCAGCAACAGCAGGGAGTAGAGTCGTTCCCGATGCATGACGGCGGCCATCACCGCACATCCGACAAGAATCAGGCCGCCGATCGTCGTTGTCAGATCCAACGGGGACAGGCCGGCGCTGCCGATGGAAACGCCGAGGTCCACAATCGGCCAGAGCGCGACAACTTCCGCGGTAACCAGCAACAGCAGCGCGTAGCGCTGCAGTGAGCCGCTTTCCAGCCTGCGAATGAAGTGCCGGGACAGATTGACGACGCGCACAACCGCTGCCTCAAAGACGGCTTTTTCGTCGATTTCCCGGAAGCGGGCATGAAAATCGAAGAATTTCTGGCGCTGGGTGTACATCAGCAGGCCGCCGAAGAACGCAAGAAAACTCATCAGCAGCGGCAGGTTCAGCCCGTGAATGATCGCCAGTTCAAAATCCGGTACCGGCCCGGCCAGGGTTGCGGCCGCGGCCGAATGGAGCAGCGGGCCGATCGAGAAGGTCGGGAAAATGCCGACCATGACACAGGCGAAGACCAGGATCTCCACCGGGATTTTCATGTACCGGGGCGGCTCATTCGGCGGGTAGATGGGCAGATCCACCGGTTTGCCGTTGAAAAAGACGTCGTGGACAAATCGCGCTGAGTAAGCCACCGCAAAGATGCCGGCGAGCGTCGCAATCAGCGGTGGCAGGTAAGTCCAGACACCGGGCAGGGTAATCTCCAGCGATTCGGCAAAAAACATCTCCTTGCTGAGAAACCCGTTCAGCAGGGGCACGCCGGCCATGGACGAGGCCGCCACCATGGCCAGGGTGGCGGTGTGGGGCATGAATTGCCAGAGTCCGTTGATCTTGCG
>JAWVWU010000500.1:0-2451 GCA_033723595.1 Marinobacter sp.
CGGAAACACCAGCCGGCCCTGGGGCACATAGGCCAGACCGTTGCGCACCCGCTGGTAGGACTGGGTGCCGGTGAGCTTGTGGTCACCCAGACTAATCTCGCCCTGGGCCGGCAGAATGCCGATCATCGATTTGAACAGCGTAGTCTTGCCCATGCCGTTGCGGCCCATGATGGCGACGGTTTCGTTCTCCCCCACTGACAGGGAAATCCCGTGGATCACTTCGCTCATGCCATAGCTGACACGTAAATCCTGGATATCAAGCATGTTTGCCTCCGGGGCATTCGCCCGCTGTCAGTGGCCGAGATAGACCTCGATCACCCGTTCATTTTTCTGAATATCGTCCATCCGGCCTTCCGCCAGCACCTTGCCCTGGTGCAGTACGGTGACCTTGTGAGCGATGTCTTTGACGAAATCCATGTCGTGCTCGATGACGATCACCGACCGGTTGCTGCTGATCCGCCGTAGCAGATCGGCGGTGCGCTCCCGCTCCACCACGCTCATACCCGCTACCGGCTCGTCCAGCATCAGCAGCTCCGGGCTCTGGATCAGCAGCATGCCGATCTCCAGCCACTGCTTCTGGCCGTGGCTGAGCAGACCCGCGCTTTTCTCAAGGTCGTCCTGCAGATAGATCATCTCGGCGACTTCGTCGACCTGGTCGAGCAGGTCCTGGGTGCGGCGGAAAAACAGGCTGCCCATCACGGTGCGGCCCCTGGGATAAGACAACTCCAGGTTCTGGCGCACCGTCAGGTTTTCGTAGATCGACGGGTTCTGGAACTTGCGACCCACCCCCTGGTGCACAATCTGGTGCTCGCCCATTTTGGTGAGTTCGGTGTCCTTGAAGCGGATTGACCCGGTACTGGCGCGGGTTTTACCGCAGATCAGGTCCAGCAGGGTGGTCTTGCCGGCCCCGTTGGGGCCGATGACCACCCGCAGCTCGTTGCGTTCGACGTACAGATCGAGGCCATCGACGGCCTTGAAGCCGTCAAAGGACACCGTCAGGTCCTCCACGGCCAGCAGAATCGGTGCGCTCATGAGTGGCTCTCCTGGGCAGACAGGTTGTCGGATACAGTCCGGGTTTCGGGCTTTTCAGGAGTCACCGGGGTGGTTCCGCGACCGCCGCCAAAGCGTTGCTTGACCGGTCCCCAGACTCGGGGCCAGTAATCCTGAACAATGCCCGCCAGGCCACGCGGGAACAGCATTACCACGACAATGAACAGGGCACCCATGGCCACGACCCACAACTGCGGGAAACTCTCGGACAGGGAGCTTTTCGCCAGGCTCACCAGGAAGGCGCCGTAGACCGCGCCAATCAGCGACAGCCGGCCGCCCACCGCGCAGTAGATGACCATCTCGATCGACGCCACCGTGCCCACGAAGGACGGCGACATGAAGCCCACCTGCAGGGTGAAAAAGGCGCCACCGATGGCCGAGAACACCGCCGCCAGTACGAAGATGAAGATCTTGATGTTGGCGACGTCGTAGCCCGAGAAACGCACCCGGTCTTCCTGGTCACGCATGGCGATCAACAACTGACCGTAGCGGCTGTTGAGCACAAACTGGCCGATGAACAGGCACACCACCAGCGCGATCGAGCAGGCAAAATACAGCGCGTATTTGGCGAACTCGGTCTGGATATCCCAGCCCAGCAGCGTGCGCAGGTCGGTGATGCCGTTGATGCCTCCGGTGTAGCCCTGCTGGCCGACGATCAGAATGGTCATGATTGAGGCAATGGCCTGGGTAATGATGGCGAAATAGACCCCGCCTACCCGGCGCTTGAACATGGCATAGCCGATCACGAAGGCGAAGAAGGCCGGCACCAGCACAATCAGCAGCAGGGTCAGGGTGAAGCTGTGGAAGGGTTGCCAGAACCAGGGCAGCTCGGTGATCTGGTTCCAGTCCATGAAGTCCGGAATACCCGGCGTACTCTGGATCGCCGTGTTTTCCGGCGACGAGGCTTCCAGCTTCAGGAACATGGCCATGCAGTAGCCGCCCAGGCCAAAGAAGATCCCCTGGCCCAGACTGAGAATGCCGCCGTAGCCCCAGCACAGCACGAGGCCGAGGGCGACGAAGGCGTAGGTCAGATATTTGCCGTACAGGTTGAGGCGGAAAATATCCACGCAGAGCGGCAGGATCACGATCGCGAAGACGGCGATCACTGCGATCTGCAGGAGTTTGTTGCCGCCGCCGAACGTAGTCAAAAACGACATCCACTTCGACGCACGACCTTGAGTGACAGGCTTGGACATAGTCAATTCCTCTTTCATCTCGACGGCCGGCTAGCGCCGGACCTTGCTGGCGAACAGTCCCTGGGGCCGGAACATCAGAATGGTCACCACGGTCATCAGGGTGATCACCTTGGCCATGGAGCCGGACAGGAAGAACGACAGAATCGATTGCGCCTGGGCGATACCAAAGGCCGACGCCACGGTTCCCAGCAGGCTGGCCGCACCG
>JAWVWU010000501.1:0-2446 GCA_033723595.1 Marinobacter sp.
AATCCCGGGTCGCCTGATTGACCACGAGCTGGCCGTTGGCATCGGCAGCCAGTTGGCCGTCAATATCGGTACCGCGCAGGGACGCTGCAAACGGTTCAGCGCCGAGACTTTCGGGCGACGTGTAGGGTGTGTCGGTCGCGGCCTGCGTCCGGATATGCGCTTGCCCAGCCGGTGTGGCTGCCGAATTCCCGGTCTTAGAGGTAGCGCTCCGACTCACGGTCGTGGGCGTTGGTGTCGGCTGGGGTTGCGGTTGTGGCGAGGGTTGCAGAATCAGCCCGGTTATCCCGGCGGTCACCAGAATCACCGTGAGTCCGGTCATTAACAGGGGCAGGCGATGTTTTGGGGGAATGCTCAGCAAAGACATGAATAGGGTGCTCCGGATGGGACTCAAACGAGACCGGAGCTGGCATGGCCAGCTCCGGTCAAACGGCTCCAGTCGGTGACCGGGTCGTTACAGGCCGCGGTTCTTCAGGCGGTTGGCCTGGCTGCGATAGAGCGCGACGGGGTCGGTCCACCAGGAGCGGGCGCCGAACAGATGGTTGATGGCATCGACATGGTTCATGTCGTAATTGGTGCTGATGACGTTCCCCATCATCGACGAACAGACATCCACCAGGCCATCGTTCGGCTGACTGCCGAAGGCCAGCGAGGTCACGCCGAGAAACGGATCGGTCACGTCGCTCCAGTTGGTGTAAACACCGCGACCGGACCAGGAAAAAAACTTGATCTGGTGGCCATTGATGGAGACGTTTTCGTTGGTGCCGGCGCAGGCATTCTGATTCACACCTTTCCAGCCGAGTGCATTGTTCAGGCTGGTGGTACCCGGCGTGGTCAGCGTTTCAAGGGCGGCCAGGCCGTCCTGTGGGTTATCCGAGTTGGACAGGGCGTTCACCAGGTTGCCCAGGGCATTGGCAATCGCATTGACTCCGCCCTCCACAGCGCTGCCGGGGGGAAGAATGCCGCGAATCACGTCGGCGACCCGGGAGCCCTTGTTCACGCCATCGATTGAGGTGATCGAGGCGATTTTGCCGGGAATCAGCGAGGCGGTAACCCGGGCGGTCGGCGCACCCTGGCTGTGTGCCATGATGTTGACCTTGGATTCGCCAAGACCGTTGATGTAGTTCGCCAACTGCTGGCCCCGGCTCTGGCTGCTGTTCACGAAGGAGACGCTGGCCGTGTAGACCTTGGCGCCGCTGCGCTCGAGGTTCCAGGGGATAGTGTGGAAGTAGTTGATCAGACCACCGATGGTGTTGAAACCGGTAACGCCGTGAACCAGAACAATGGGGTATCGGGTCTGGGTGTATCCTGCATAGCTGACTGACGGTGCGGCAATCGCAACGCAGAACAGCATCACAGTCAGGGTGATGAACTTTCGCATGGTTGACTCCTGTTGTTTTTGTCTTGGCCTGCCGAAGAGGGCAGTTATTTGTCGCCGATGCGTGGCCGATTATTCGCCACGGGCCGGCCAAACTGAATCGCCCATTTGGGGGATGCTTCGACGGGGACAACGGGAGGTGTCATGCGATGCCACAGAGAAGACCGCGAACGCCGGAGTGCGACGCGGTCCTGGTCAGTGGGTAACCGGGCGGGCCAGTGAGTCGTTGCGGGAGATGTCAGCGCCGGATCCAGACCTCGACCCGGCCGTTGCGCTGGGCGCCGCTGCTGCCGCCGGCGGCCCCTACGGGCATGTAGTGGCCATAGCCGGTGATACCGGTCACCCGGGTGCCAAGCTCGCGCAATGCCTTGCTGACGGACAGGGCCCTCAATTCGGAGATCATCTGGGCGCGAAGTTCGTTGCTTTGCTGGTCGGCAAAGCCAATCAGCATCAGGTCGTTGCCGGTTTTCTGATGTTGCCCGAGGTAGTGCTGGATTCGCAGAAGATCCCGCTTGGCCTTGTTGTCGAGGCGGGTTCGGCCTTCAGCAAAGCGAAAGTTCACCGACAGGCGCTGGTAGCGCTCGGTCAGTCGCTTGAAGGTATCTGGAACGCTGTCGTCCTGCACCGGGTTCACCGCAATCGGGTTCTGCGAGAAAAAGCCTGATCTGGCGACAATGTCCTGTCCTGTCTGACTCTGGGCGTATTCGATGAAAGCCTGTACCAGAGGCTTGCCCGTCTTGCCCGGGGTATAGAGGTACAGTCTGCGGGACAGCGGATAATCCTCGGTCGCAACCGTCAGTTTACTGGGTTTCAACGCCGGGGCAGTGCCGTCGGAAATGGCCAGCAGCTTGCTGTTCCTGACCGAAGCAAAGCCGGCAAAACCGATGCCCGCCGGGTCGTGGCTGACGTCGTCTGACAACTGGTCGTTGGATTCATAGCGCAGGGCCTTGCCTGTGAGCTTGTAGTGACCGGCAAGTACCAAATGTTTGAAGGTATCCCAGGTGCCTGATCGATTGTCCCGCGCGTATACCTGAATGGCCTGATCCGGACCGCCTACTTCCGACCAGTTGG
>JAWVWU010000502.1:0-2442 GCA_033723595.1 Marinobacter sp.
ACGCTCAATTTCTGCATTCTTGTTGGCAACCAGGGTGGGCCAGTCAAACTGAACCTGGTCATCCGGAACCGACCAGCCATAACCCGCCGCGTCGAGCATGTCTTCCCGGACATGAGATCCGTACACGAAGAGCTTCTTGGGAACACACCCCACATTGACGCAGGTGCCGCCCAGGTAACGTGACTCAATGATGGCCACCCGGGCGCCCCGCTGGGCTGACATCCGGGCCAGTCTCACGCCGCCGGAACCGGCACCAATTACTATCAGGTCATAATCGTAGGGAACGGACACTCTCTCTCCTCGTTGCTGATGTCGACAACCCGACCGTCAGGCCGAGCTGGCTTTGCTGATGACGGGGCCCACTTCCCGATAAAGGACATAATCCTCGAAGTTGCCCACGGTTATTTTGCCCAGACTCCGGAACCCCAGCGACTCGTAAAAGTCGAGGTAGCGGCTATTGCCTGTGTCCAGCACAAGGCCGCTGCCCCGGGCATTATCCGCACAAAGGCGTTCGACCGCCTCCAGCAGCATGCGTCCGTAGCCACGGTTCTGGTACTTCGGATGAACGCCCATCAGGGGTAGCTGATGGGCGCCGGAGGCCGGGAGTAACTGTTTGATCTGCTCGTGGTAATCCATATACCGGCGAGTCGCCGAAAAGCCCGCCGTCAGCAGCATACGGATACGCCAGCTAAGCTGCCCGGTGAGATTCAACCGCAAATCCGGGTCACCAATAAAGGCGACCGCCACCAGGGTGTCCTTCAGCATGATGCCGATCGCCTCCTGGCGCAGATCGAAATACAGGCTGATGAGTTCGCGGATGGTCGCCCGCACCCGCTGGTCGTAGCCCGGTCGGCGACTGTCGAACAGGGCCTGGAACGTGGGTTCATGCCGGTAGGCCTGGTACAGAATGGATTTGGCTTCGTTCAGGGCCGTCCCATCCAGTCTGACGATCACCGGTTCTGCTTTGCTGCTGTCATTGCTGCCGTGTGCCATGGTCCGCAACTCCCCTTTGAGGGCCGGTCTTTCAACCAATGCCCTGTCCGCCAGTGACGTTGTCAGATCTGCAACGTCAATCTGACTGACACCATCCCCGGATTATCACCACGATCCAGCGCCGCCTGATCGATCTGGATGCCATAGTCGGTTGTCAATTTTTCCAGCCAGGCAGCCACCTGATTGAACGGAACTTTTTCAAGCCAGACCCGGATGGCGCGCTCGCCACTGGGTTCAAACCGCTGCAGGGTCAACCCGGCCTCGCCGGCGCTGCGGGTCACTGTCGACATCAGCGCCCGGCTGTCACTGAGCGTCGAGGTCGATGAGCCGCCCTTGTTCTGACTCTTGGCCAGCTGCTGAATGCGGGCTTGATTGGCCTGCATCCAGCTGACCAGCTCGGCGGCATTGTCGCGCGCGGCTTCGGCGTCTTCGCGATACGCGACCGCAGGCCGCCAGATTGCAAAATAGACGATGGCCAGCATTACCGCCACTGCCAACAGCGTCAGGGCCTGCTGGTCCCGTCGCGGCAGCTGGTCGTACTGGGTCACCAGCTTCTGCACTGGCGGGTAATCGCTGAGTCGGTTCCACATGCCATCAACCCCCGGAAATGGTCAGTCTGCCACGAGCCCCGTTGGCTTCGTTCACGACCGACCCGATGTCGGCTTTCAGCCCGTCTTTCGTCAGACCGCTACGTAATGCATTCAGTTTACTGAAGTTGTCGGCCTTCAGATCAACCACCAGCTCGCCCCGGGCCTGGCTGTAGTTGATGTTATTGAACTCGACAGACTGGTTGCCCGACAGCGCCGCGTACTGCTGCCCGGTCGCTTTCATCAGATACAGAAAGTCGGTGCGACTGCCCTGCTCACCGGCGACCCGGAACTGCCCCTCAAGTACGCGCCTGACATTGTTGATGTTTGTCGAGCGGTTCGTGGGAAAGGCCTGATGGTAGATCGACATGGCCTGTTGCTCCAGGTCTGCCGCCTGCTGATGCCGGTATACCCCCAGCCCGATCTCGACGCCGACCTGCAGCACGAACCACAGGCAGGCGACCGCAATCAGTGGCCGCCAGGGGCGCAGTAAGCCGCTGCTTTCCGACCGGGTGGCGTAGCGACCCTGGCACAGGTTGATCGGGTGACTCAGATGATGATGGTGCGCATGGGCAAGCAACTCGAGCGGCATCAGGTCCAGAGCCTGCTGTTTGACGATCAGCCGTTCCGACCCCTGCAGGGTGGACACCAACGCGGCCTGCCGGTCCAGCTCGTCCTGGCGGCCGTAAAGCGTCACCCGCACTTCCGCCGCCACTTCCTCTTCCATCGGCATCGCCAGGGTATCGGCAAAAATTGCCAGGTTGTCGATGTGCATGCGCAGCCATTCGCCACGCTTGCTCGCCAGCAGGGCCGTGTCGCCGTCCATGCAGATGGTCCAGTCCTCATCCGCCACCGGCAGCAG
>JAWVWU010000503.1:0-2437 GCA_033723595.1 Marinobacter sp.
ATGACCGAGCCGGACGTGGCGTCCTCCGATGCCACCAATATCGCCTGCGAAATCCGTCGCGAAGGCGATGAGTATGTGATCAACGGTCGCAAGTGGTGGTCCTCAGGTGCCATGACCACAACCTCAAAGATCGCGATTGTCATGGGCAAAACCGATCCGTCTGCCGAGCGTCACAAGCAACAGTCCATGATCCTGGTGCCGCTGGATGCCCCGGGCGTGAAGATGGTCCGTCCGTTGACCGTGTTTGGCTACGACCACGCGCCTCACGGCCACGCCGAGATCCATTACGACAACGTGCGGGTGCCGGCGTCCAACCTGCTGCTCGGCGAAGGCCGTGGTTTTGAAATTGCCCAGGGTCGCCTGGGGCCGGGTCGTATTCACCACTGCATGCGCACCATCGGCGTGGCCGAGCGCGCGCTGGAACTGATGTGTGAGCGTGCCAGCCAGCGTGTGGCCTTTGGTCGCTCCCTGACCCAGTTCGATTCCATCCGCAAGGACATCGCCCGGTCACGTCTGGAAATTGAACAGGCTCGCCTGCTGACCCTGAAGGCGGCGCACATGATGGACACCGTGGGCAACAAGGTGGCCCGTCAGGAAATTGCCATGATCAAGGTGATCGCGCCCAGCATGGCGCTGAAGGTGCTGGATCGTGCGATCCAGGTTCATGGGGGCGCCGGTGTCAGTCAGGACACCTTCCTGGCTGCGGCCTGGGCGTCGGTCCGTACGCTGCGTCTGGCCGACGGCCCGGACGAAGTGCACCTGGATTCCATCGCCAAGATCGAACTGCGCGACTACCCGCGCACCCACTGAGCCGGAGACAGTATGACCAATCCATTATTCGACATGACCGGCAAGGTGGCGCTGATTACCGGCTCCACCAAGGGCATTGGCCGGTCCATTGCTGAGGAAATGGCCCGCTGTGGCGCCAAAGTGGTGATTTCCAGCCGCAAGGCGGAAGTCTGCGAACAGGTGGCCGGCGAGCTCACCGCCCAGGGTTTTGAGGCCATCGCCATTCCCTGCCACGTGGGCAAGAAAGAGCAGCTCCAGAATCTGGTCGACAAGACCATCGAAGCCTGGGGTCAGATTGACGTGCTGGTCTGCAACGCTGCGACCAATCCGGTCTACGGCACCACCCAGGAAATGACCGACGAGGCCTGGGACAAGATCATGGACACCAACGTCAAAGGTACGTTCTGGCTGACCCAGATGGTGTTGCCACAGATGGCCGAGCGGGGCGACGGTGCCGTGGTGCTGCTGTCCAGTATCGCCGGTATCCGCGGTAATACGGTGATCGGTACCTACGGGGTGTCCAAGGCGGCGGAAGCGGCACTGGCCCGTAACCTGGCCGTGGAATGGGGCCCGAGCGGTATCCGCGTCAACTCGATTGCGCCGGGGCTGATCAAGACCGACTTCGCCAAGGCACTCTGGGAGGATCCGGTCCGGGTCAAGCGGGCGGAAGATAAAACACCCCTGCGCCGTATCGGGGACCCGGTCGATATCGCCGGGCTGGCGGTTTTCCTGTCCACCCCCGCCAGTGCCTACATCACCGGGCAGGTGATCGTGGCCGACGGCGGCGAGACCGTATGCTGAGGGCCTCATGAGTATCGAACCGCAGCTGGTGGACGTGCTGGACAGTCACCGGTTTGACGAAACGGCCCTGCTGGCCTGGCTGAAGACGGCGATGCCCGGTTTTGGTGACACCCTGGCGATACAGCAGTTCCAGGGTGGCCAGTCCAACCCCACGTTCATGCTGACCGCCGACAGCGGCCGCTATGTCCTGCGCAAGAAACCGCCGGGCAAAGTGCTGCCGTCGGCGCACATGGTCGAACGCGAGTACAAGGTGATGCGCGCGCTGTCCGAGCATACCGGGCTGCCAGTGCCGAAGGCCCGGGTGCTGTGCGAGGATGACAGCATCATTGGCACGCCGTTCTATGTGATGGATTTCATGCCCGGACGGGTCGTGAGTCATCCGGCCCTGCGTGAGCTGGACCGGGCCGAACGCCGTCCGATTCACGAGTCCGCGGTCGACACCATGGCGGCTTTGCACGCGGTGGATGTGGATGCCGTGGGGTTGTCGGATTTCGGCCGCCCCCATGGCTACGTGTCGCGCCAGGTAGCGCGCTGGACCAAACAGTATCTCGCCTCCAAGACCGATGACATGCCGGCCATGGACAAGCTTATGGCGTGGCTACCGGATCACCTGCCGGCCCATGATGAGACGGCCATCGCCCACGGCGACTACCGGCTCGGCAACCTGATGCTGGCGCCGGACAGGCCGGAGGTGGTGGCGATTCTCGACTGGGAACTGTCCACTCTGGGCCATCCGATCGCGGATCTGGCTTACTACTGCCTGCCCTACCATTTGCCTTCCGATCTGGTTGGGATGCGCGGAGTGATCGGTGAGGACCTGGCCGAGCTGGGTATTCTCAACGAGCAG
>JAWVWU010000504.1:0-2426 GCA_033723595.1 Marinobacter sp.
GCCCGTTATGGCAACGGACCAGCGCTTGCTGGCGGCGCTGGCCAGCGGCCTGCCGTCGTGTGCCGGGGTCGCCCTGGGACTGGACCGGCTACTGATGTTGAAGCTCGGCAAAACGCGTATTGATGATGTGCTGGCCTTTCCTGTGGGCCGGGCCTGAACGGCCGAGCCGTCGGGCAGATCAACCCTGTACGCGTCGGCCAAAGGCCTGTCCCATTCGAACAACGTCGGTTTCTTTGAGGCCGCGCTCCCAGTCCACCGCGTGTTTGGGAAACACCATGACGACCGTCGACCCCAGCCGGAAGCGCCCCATTTCATCACCACGATCGAAGGTGATCGGGTTAGCCATGTGGTCGTATCGCGACGTTGTAACCGTTTTGCTACCCGGCGCGACGACGCCAGCCCAGGTCGTTTCGACGCTGCCCACGATCATCGCGCCCACAAGCACCAGGGCCATGGGGCCGAGCTCGGTGTCGAAAATCGCGGCGACCCGTTCGTTGCGTGCAAACAAATTGGGTACCTGGGCGGCGGTGGTCGGATTGACGGAAAACAGCTTGCCGGGTATGTGAACCATCTCCCGCAGAGTGCCGGCGACCGGCATATGAATGCGATGGTAGTCCTTTGGCGCCAGGTAAATAGTGGCAAACTGGCCGCCGTCGAACGGCTTCGCCCGATCGGCGTCGCCGCCGAGGAGCTCCAGCAGGCTGAAGGATTGGCCTTTGGCCTGAACAATCCGGTCATCGCGAATCGGTCCCAACTGACTGATCGCGCCATCAACCGGGCTGATGATCACGGAGTCGTCGCCGGCCAGGGGACGCAGGCCAGGGGTCAGTGCTCGCGTAAAGAATGCATTGAAGCTGGGGTATTGCGTGGGGTCGGATTCAAGAGCCTCGCTCATGTCGACCCCGTAGCGATCAATAAACCAGCGAATAACCCGGTTTTTCATGGCCGGCGTGAGTTCACTGTCTGCGAGCTTGCCGGCCAGCTGGGAAACGGTGCGCTGGGGGGTCAGGTACTGGCTCATCACAAAAAGCTTATCCAGCATGAAACGGTTCTCTCCGCTAGCAGGGCACGCCGGGTAGGGGTGCGAATGGGGTGCAAATTACGGTCAGGCGCTTGAGTCCGGACAGGACCATGTTATAAAGAATCCTGGCATTACAATTCAGAGCGCGGAGTTTAGCAAACCCCGGCGCGGCCGATAAGTAACCGGGTGGCGTTTATGGCCGATATAAAGCCTCGGTTTAGCACCCTGGGCGCCGGGTTGCTATGATGCCAACGATAATAACGAATCAGGGGGAGTTGCAGGTTTCCCCAGGGTCAAATTGACGGCCTTCCACTATCTTGACTTAGGGCTAGCGTGTATTCATGGCGTTGATCATTGGGGCAATCGTTGTATTTGCGAGTGTGCTGGGAGGATTTGTCCTGCACGAGGGCCAGTTGGCGGCTTTGTGGCAGCCAACGGAGTTGCTCATCATCCTTGGTGCGGCCTTCGGGGCGTTCGTGATTTCCAATCCGATGCACACCATCAAGGATGTGTTCGGCAAAACGCTACGGCTCATTACCGGCTCGCCGTTCAACAAAGCGTTTTATATGGACCTGCTGAGCCTGCTCTACGACATTTTCGACAAGTCCCGCAAACAGGGCGTGATGTCGATCGAGGAAGATATTGACAATCCCGAATCCAGCCAGATCTTCACCCGCTATCCGGCGGTCATGAAATCCAAGGAATTGATGGCGTTTATTACCGATTACATGCGCATCATCAGTTCCGGCAACATGGCGCCTCACGAGCTTGAAGGGCTGATGGAAAACGAGATCGACAGCCGTCGTCACGAGCTCGAAGAGCCTGCTCACGCGGTCAACAAGGTCGCTGACGCGTTGCCCGGTCTGGGTATTGTCGCGGCGGTGCTCGGGATCGTCATCACCATGAGTTTCATGAGCATGGGAACCGAGGTTATCGGCTTGAAGGTGGCGTCCGCGCTGGTTGGTACGTTTCTCGGTATCCTGATGTCCTATGGCTTTGTCGGGCCGACCTCCACGGCCCTGGAGCACCAGGCGGTCTACGAGGTGAAGGCCTACGAATGCGCCAAAGCGTCGATTGTGGCAACGGTATCGGGTCAGGCGCCGCAGATGGCCATCGAATTTGGTCGCAAGGCGCTGCCCTCTCACAAGCGACCGCTCTTTCAGGAACTCAATGATCACGTCCGTTCCAAGTAGATTCGTCCGTTGTTACAGGTGAGCAAGTAAGTGGAAGAGCAGCCGATCATCGTCAAGCGGGTCAAGAAAGTCGCTGGCGGCCATCACGGCGGTGCCTGGAAAGTGGCCTTCGCCGACTTTGCCACGGCCATGATGGCCTTTTTTCTGGTGCTCTGGTTGACCACCGCGGCCTCGCCTGAACAGAAAGCGTCCATCGAAGGTTATTTCCGCGA
>JAWVWU010000505.1:0-2415 GCA_033723595.1 Marinobacter sp.
ACCGGCATCAGCAGGGATACCGGTATTCTGAAGTATTGACTAAATATTGAACACTTCAAGTTTTTGCGCGGTTTCGCTCATCATATTTTCGCATATCGGTGGCGCGCTTATATCGCTGCAATCTCAGAGGGATGACCGGGTGGTGACATCCCGGGACAGTGTCATCCCAAGGCACTGAAATCGCTGCCGTGCTGTAATACAATAACGCGGTGGCCATCATTGACGGTGGTCCGAAAAACGAACAGTGAGGGCAGTATGTCAGACCAGGACGATAAAGCGCCGGACAACGACGTCCAGTTGGCGGGCAAGATCAAGGATTCCGCCCGGCAGATCTGGCTTGCGGGCCTGGGTGCCTACACCAAGGCCGAGGAAGACGCGGGCCGTTTTTTTGAACGGCTGGTTCACGAGGGTGAAGAGCTCGAGAGCAAAACCCGCGGCGTCGTGGGCAAACATGTGAAGTCAGTCGAGAACCGAGTCGAGGACGTCCGCGAGCGGGCCACGGGCACCTGGGACAAGCTGGAAACGCTGTTTGACCAGCGCGTATCGGGTGCACTGCGACGACTTGGTATACCGCGTCGCGAAGATATCGAATCGCTGGAAGCACGGGTCAGGGCGCTGGAAGAGGAAGTCCAGACGCTGAAAAAGCCCCGCGCAAAGCCCTCGACGTCCCGCAAAAAATCCTGACCGGTCAGGCAGGCCAGGGAGTTAACCGGACGGGGTCTAGAGGTAATCCCGGCTCATGGTTTCGATGTCGGCGCGGGCCTCGTCGTTCAGATAGGGCGCCAGAATGTGCAGCATCTGAAACACGCCCCGGGCCGGGTCCACATCGTCCCGGTCCTGCAGGTGGGAAAGACTGTCGTAGCTGATCCAGTAGCAGGCGGTGAGCGTCAGTTGCTGGCAGAGCGCGTCCAGCTCCTGAGCGTTGGGTGTCATCAAACCCTGTCGGTGCAGGCTGTCGCAGATGGTCCGGAACGCCCGATCCTTTTTTTTGAGCAGCTTGCGAAAGCGTCCCTGTAAACGGTCGTAACGGGACAGAATGTTGACCAGATCCTGGTAGATAAACCGGTAGCGCGCAATCGCTTCAAACAGCAGATGCAGGAAAAAGCCGTGTTGCTCGAGACTGATGTCGACATCGTCTGGCACTGCGATCAGATCGAGCATCTCGTCTTCAAACGCGTCGAACAGCTCGCCGACAATGTCGCCCTTGCTCTTGAAATGGTAGTAGAGGTTGCCGGGGCTGATGTCCAGCTCATCGGAGATCAGCAACGTCGTCACATTGGGCTCCCCCAACGCATTGAACAGCGTCAGGCTGGTCTGGAGTATCCGGTCTCGGGTTTTGACTTTCATCGATGGCCGCATCCTGCGCAGTCAGAGGCTCAAACCTCGAATTCGGCCCAGATAGGGCAGTGATCCGACGGCCGCTCCATACCCCGGATCTCGTAATCGACGCCGGCTTTCGTGGCTTTGGCCAGCAGGTCATCGGTCGCCATGATCAGATCAATCCTCAAACCCCGGCGGGGATCGCGCTCGAATCCCTTGCTGCGATAGTCGAACCAGCTGAATGTGTTGTCCTCGTCCGGATGCAGATGCCGGAAGACATCGGTCAGGCCACGACGTTCAACCTGACTGAGCCACTCCCGCTCTTCCGGCAGAAAACTGCATTTGCCTGTGCGCAGCCAGCGCTTCATGTTGTCGGCACCGATGCCGATGTCCTGGTCCGTCGGTGAGATGTTCATGTCCCCCATGACAATCATCGGATGCGGCTCGCGCTTGAGGTCGTCCAGATACGTCATCAGATCCGCATAAAATTTCTGTTTGGCGGGAAATTTGACCGGGTGATCCCGGCTTTCGCCCTGGGGAAAGTAACCGTTGATTACCGTGAGCTTTTTGCCGTTGATGGTGAAATGACCGGTGATCAGGCGCTTCTGGGCGTCTTCGGTATCCCAGGGAAACCCCTTCTGGACAGAGTCGGGCGCCTGTCGTGACAGCAGCGCAACCCCGTAATGGGTTTTCTGGCCGTGAAAATGCACGTGATAACCCAGCTCCCGAATCGCGTCTGCCGGGAATTCCTCGTCGGTTACCTTGGTTTCCTGAAGGCCAATAAAGTCAGGCTGGCAGCGGTCGATCAACGCATCGAGCTGGTGAAGGCGCGTGCGGATGCTGTTGACGTTAAAGGACACAAAAATCATGCGGGACCCTCAAGTAAGTCCGTGGATGGGTCAGAGACGATCCGGCTGGCGGTTACCGAACCCCGTCGTCGTCGACGACTCCGGATGCTGAGCTTACCACAGTTTAACGCGGCCAAAGGATGGCGCTGGTCACGGAATCAAAGGGCATCCCGGTTCTTGAAGGGTGCGGTAGCGAATGTGGGCCAGGTAATTACTGTCCGCCCCGTTGAGGATATTGGTCAGGCCG
>JAWVWU010000506.1:0-2403 GCA_033723595.1 Marinobacter sp.
GACGTTGGCCAAAAACAGGTTCTTGGCGTTGTTGGCACGGATCGCCTGGTCACGCTCATCGCGGGAATCAATGCTGTTCTGACGCAGTGAGCGCGTTTCCTCCAGAAGCTGCAGGCGCATCGTGTTCAGTGCTTGCTCAATCTCGCTGAGTTCGTCGCCCCGGCGCGGTTCCTTGCGCTTCAGCCGCAACGGTTCGATCAGGGCGTCCAGATTCAGGCGGGTGGCGTAATCGGCGATGGTTTCGAGGTGCCGGGAGAGGGTGAGGCGAACGATGATCAACAGGCCGAGCGTGCCGAGCATGACAATCAAAGACTGGATCAACAGCGTCAGCAGGGCACGACTGAGCAGCGCGTCGTAGGCTTTTTCCACGGACGATGTCAGCGTCAGGGTGCCGACCGGTTGCTGATCCGGTTGATCAGCGCGCTTGAAAACCAGGGGGAAGGTCTGGGTGATCACCCGGCCCGTGGGCTTCTGACCGGAGGCGAAGGCTCGCCCACCGATGGTGCTGAGCTCCGCGTACTGAATCACTGGAAAGGCCAGAATATCGTCGAGGCTGCTGGACACCTCGCTGAAGTTCATCTGCCAGATGTTGCTGCTGATGCTGCCGGAGATCAGTTCGGCGGCCTTTTTTTGCGTGTCCACCAGTTCTGCCTTGCGACTCTGGAACTCGCCAACCAACTGAAAGCCGGTGACGACCAGGGCCAGTACCAGGCTGAACAGCAGGACGTACAGAAGAAGTCTTGCTGCCAGCGGACGGACTCCGAGCTTGTGGGCTAACGATGGCATCAACGACAAGGCACATTTCCCTGTGGGTTGTTCAATCCGGATCCGGAGCGCTGTCCTGATCGGCTGGGCGGCCCCCGGTCTGGCGCGGCGGACTTGACCGCGTCAGCATGAATAAATGTTCATTTTTTCTACTCTAACAGACCGTCAACACCTGCACACCTTCTTCAGTAAACTGAAAACGGACATTGAAATCATACAGATGAGCGCCGTATATCCGGTCCTCATCACGCCCCCGCCGAAACGACGGCCGGGGGTCGTAACTGACCACATCCTCGATCAACTCGCGGAACTCAGGGTACCTCAGCGGATCAAGGGTCGCCAACTGCTGCTCGGCCGCTGGGGTGAATGTTACCGTCAGTCTTTCTGTGGGAGGCGCGTCCGCCCAACCGATGCGCGCATCGGGGACGGCATCTGCAAAGGGCAGGTAGGGTTTGATATCGAGAATTGGCGTGCCCTCGATCAGGTCGTGGTCACTGATTGCCAGAAGCAGGGCCGATCCTTCGCGACGCAGCCCCCGGTTGCGCACGACGGACAACCCGAGACTGTTGGGCCTGAAGGGAGAGCGGCTGGCAAACACGCCCATTTTGCGGTTGCCGCCCAGTCGTGGCGGGCGAACGACAGGCCGCCATTCAGCGCGCACGGCCTCATGGAACTGGAACGTCAGCCAAAGGTGGCTGCAGGACTCCAGACCGCGAAACGCGTCTTCCCGATCAAACGGCGGCTGGATCACCAGATCGGCGCGGGCATGTCGGGTCAGCCCGGGCTGACGGGGTACGCCGAATTTGTCCTGAAAGCACGAGCGGGTGTAGGCCAGGGCGGTCAGCGTTAGCGCGTCTTGGGCGGGTCGGGTCGGGTGTCGGCTCATGGGTGCAGGGTACCGGAGAAAAACAGTTCGATGCGCAGGATTAGCGATGCCCGGTCCTTGAAATTATACGCCCGGGGAAACTCGACCGCCGGAATCACCTCTCCGTACAGCCAGTTGTCATACAAACGATACCGGTAAGTCAGGTCAGCGAACAGACTGGTGGTCCGCCAGTTCGGGTTACTTTCGCCCAGGACACCAATCCGGGGGTTGAGCGTTGCGCGGCTGTTCAGTTCCTTGAACAGGCTGACTGTCTGGGATAACTCAAAGTTGCGGTCGCGGTGGACCCAGGCGGCCTCGGCGCTACTGAGAAATTGCCAGTCGCCGGCGAGCGGGCGCTGAAACCTGAGCGCGGTGCGTTCGCCCCAGCCGCTGACATGGAAATAATACAGTCGCTGGTCGAGGACCATCTGCCACTGCTGCGGCAACTGCCAACGGCCGCGAGCCCGGACCCGCCAGAACGCATCCGGCGGAAAACGCAGCCGTATCCCCAGATCGTTATTCAGGTTGATGGAATCGCCCAGCGCCGTCAGAAAGCGCAGTGCGCCCGTTGGATCTGTGTTGGTGCGCTGATCCTCGGTCAATACCCGGTCGCGGCGGCGTTCGCTGAGGGGAATGAGTTCATCACTGGTGCTCTCGACGACCAGCCTGTACTTTTTCCTGGCGGTCGGAACATCCAGCCGGAACCGGGCTTCGGGTTTCAGTTGCGCGAGTTTGCCGTATTCAGACTCGGTGGCAAAACCGATGCGGAGATA
>JAWVWU010000507.1:0-2369 GCA_033723595.1 Marinobacter sp.
AATTTGGTGGCAATGACCCGTTCGTCCGGCGCAAATCCGCCGCGTATCGCCAGATCCACGTCATCCCGCCCCAGCACGCTGAGGGAATCGCTCAGGGTAATGTCCAGCACGATGTCCGGATACCGGTCCTGGAAACGATCGAGCAACGGCAGCAGCACCGTTTCGCCAAACCCGGCGGTGGCACTGATCCGCAGTTGCCCCATGGGGCGCGCCTGGTACTGCTGAACCGCCTCATGGGTGGATTCCAGTTGTGTCAGTAGCTGTGTTACGTCATCGAAATAGTGTTCGCCGATTTCCGTCAGCTTGACCACACGGGTGGAGCGCTTGAGCAGGGTTGCACCGAGGTGCGATTCAAGATCGGCCACCCGACGCGACAGTGAGGAGGGCGGTACGTTGAAGTGCTGGGCGGCGCGGGAGAAGCTGCCGGTTTCCGCCACTTTCACGAAGTAGCGAATGGCTCTCAACTGGTCCATGGGCGGTCAGTCCGGGATTGTTGTCGTTTAGACAATAAAGTTTAGCCTTTTAAGGCCTTTTCAGAAACCAATTTAGTCCCAATAATGAGTGCTATACGTTCACTGGCCTGAGTTCCGTCGAACCGACGTGGTTCGGAAGCAGGCCCCGCAAAGACAGGAGGTTATCTATGACAGCATTCAAGGCGATCAATCTGGTCAAACGGCCCGAAGGTTCCATCGGCCCCGAGCTGTTCGAAGTTGTCGAGAAAACGGTGCCGGAACTCAAAGACGGTCAGTTTCTGGTGAAGCAGAGCCATATGTCTCTCGACCCGGCCATGCTGGGGTGGATGTCTCCGGACCGCAACAGCTACATTCCGCCGGTCGAGTTGGGCGATGTCATGCGCTCATCCGGCGTTGGCCGCGTTGTTGAGTCAAAGCACCCGGATTTTGCCGAGGGCGATCAGGTCATGGGCATGTTCGGCTGGCAGGAGATGGCCGTCAGCGACGGTCAGGGCGTCAACAAGGTTGACAGCAATCTACCGCCGGAAATGGTGTTGTCCGTATTTGCCTTGCCGGGTCTGACGGCGACCCAGGGCCTGTATGGGGAAGGGCATCCGGAAGCGGGTGAAACGCTGGTGGTGTCCGGTGCGGCCGGTTCGGTCGGCTCGATTGTGGGTCAACTGGCAAAAGCCGACGGCCTGCGGGTGATCGGTGTCGTCGGCAGCGACGAGAAGGCCGACTGGATCGTCAACGAACTCGGCTTTGACGGCGCGATCAACTACAAAACCGACGATATCGGCGCCAAGCTGGATGAGCTGGCGCCAGACGGCATTGATATGTACTTCGAGAACACCGGCGGACCGATCCAGCATCGTGTGTTCGAGCGCATGAATGCCCACGGTGAAATCATTGTCTGCGGCATGATTGCCGACTACACCGCGAAGGAGCCGAGCCCGGGGCCGAACTGGATGAACATCGTCCGCAAGCGGCTGACCATCAAGGGCTACACCATGCCGGATCACTTCCACAAGGCAAAAGACCTGCTTGCCAAACTGACCCCGTATGTACAGAAGGGCCAGATCAAGTACCGTTGCCACACGCTGGACGGCCTGGAATCGGCGATGACCGGTTTGAACCTGTTCTTCACCGGCGAGAACAAGGGCAAGCTGATCGTCAAGCTGTGACCGTCAGCGGTCAGTCGCCAGACTGATCAGACACTCCGGATGGCGTAGGCTGTCCGGAGTTTTTTTATGCCCGTCCGGCGTCGGCCTGTCCGGTCTGCACCTGCCACTGCGCTGCGTAGGCGCCATTGCGGGCGAGCAGCGAGGCGTGTGTGCCGGATTCAATCACCGTGCCGTTGTCGATAACCGCAATGGTATCGGCGTCGACAATGGTCGAGAGCCGGTGCGCAATCATAATGACCGTGCGGTTATGGCCGATGCGTTTCAGAGAGCGCTGAATGGCAGCTTCGGTTTCGTTGTCGACGGCGCTGGTGGCCTCATCGAGGACCAGAATCGGTGGGTCTTTCAGCAGCGCCCGCGCCAGCGAGAGACGTTGTCGCTGGCCACCGGACAACCGTATGCCGCGCTCGCCAACCGGGCTCGACAGGCCCTCCGGTAGCGCAGCAATAAACTCCCAGGCTTCCGCCGTGCGGGCTGCATCAATGATCTGTTCATCGCTGGCGCCGGGCGATCCGTAGGCCAGGTTGTCGCGGATGCTGCCCTCGAACAGGAAGACGTCCTGACTGACCAGGCCAATGGCCTCGCGCAGCGAGCGCAGGCTGACCGATCGGATCGACTGGTCGTCCACGCGGATGTCACCCTCGCTGGGATCGTAGAATCTAAGCAGCAGTTTGATCAGGGTGGATTTGCCCGATCCGGTGGCGCCGACCAGAGCCAGGGTGTTGCCGGCCTCAAC
>JAWVWU010000508.1:0-2369 GCA_033723595.1 Marinobacter sp.
CAAGGCATTTTTCCACATCTCCCTGCCAACCACCTCAACCAGTCACTGAGCATGACCCCGGTGAACGCCTGCTCCCGGGGGACAGTCAGCGGCTGATTACGCCGGAGGGTCATGCCCTCCGGCTGCGCGACCTGTAGACTGTAGCCATCTTCCGAGCCAGACAGGCGCACCATCATGATTGATTTTCGCAGCGATACCGTCACCCGTCCGACCCGCGACATGCGCGCCGCGATGGCACAGGCCGAGGTCGGAGACGACGTCTACGGCGACGACCCCACGGTGAACGATCTCCAGACCTACGCCGCCGAACGTCTCGGATTCGAGGCGGCCCTGTTCACCGCCACCGGTACCCAGGCCAACCTGCTGGCAATCATGAGCCATTGTGGCCGGGGTGATGAGTATCTGTGCGGCCAGTCGGCGCACAACTACCGCTATGAGGGTGGCGGCGCCGCCGTACTCGGCAGCGTTCAGCCCCAGCCAATCGAGAATGAACCGGACGGCAGCATCGACCTCAACCGGGCCCGGGCCGCCATCAAGGCCGACGACTTTCACTTCGCCATGACCCGGCTGCTGTCGCTGGAAAACACCATCGGCGGCAAAGTGCTGTCGCTGGACTACCAGCAACAAGCCCGAGAGTTCTGTGATCAACACGGGCTGAACCTGCACCTGGACGGCGCCCGGATCTTCAACGCCGCGGTCGCCTCCGGCTGTGATGTCACCGATATTACCCGCCACTACGACTCGGTCAGTGTATGCCTGTCGAAGGGCTTGGCCGCCCCCGTGGGTTCCCTGCTGCTGGGCTCGAAGGATTTCATCGCCCGGGCGACCCGATTGCGCAAGATGGTCGGCGGCGGAATGCGTCAGGCCGGTATCCTGGCCGCTGCCGGCCGTATGGCCCTGGAGCGAGGACCGCTACGCCTGCACGAAGACCACGACAACGCCCGCCATTTGAGTGCGGGCCTTGCTGATATCGCCGAACTGGAAATCGACCCCGCCAGCACCCAGACCAACATCGTTTACGCCCGCTGTCGCGCAGGCCAAGCTGCGGAGCTGGGAGCTTATCTGGCCGACCAGGACATTCTCATCACCGCGGGCGATCCGATCCGTTTCGTGACCCATCAGGACGTCAACCGCCAGGACGTGGACCGGTTACTGGCGGCCATCCGTCGGTTTTATCAGCATCGCTGACCCGCTGCGCAGCGGCGCCAACGCTGCCCCGCCGGCAAGGACATCGCGAGGTTGGCGATCGGGCCACATCGGCGGGCGGCACGGGTGGGCGAGCCGCACAGGGCACAGCTCATCTGCGCCGTCACCTTGAACATCGCCCGTTCCGCCCCAAGTGACCAATACACGGTCAGTGGTCGTAGGATAGGGCACGCTGTCTTGCATATTTGATCTTTCTCCCGCCTGATACCGGGTTGGCGAGTTCATCCACCTGTGAATGAGAGACCAGAACCATGAGTGACGACACCTATACCCCGCCGAGAGTCTGGAAATGGGAATCAGAGAGTGGCGGACGTTTCGCCAGCATCAACCGACCCATTGCCGGACCCACCCACGACAAAGAGCTGCCGGTCGGCAAGCATCCACTGCAGCTTTACTCACTGGCCACGCCCAACGGGGTCAAGGTCACTGTGATGCTGGAGGAGCTTCTGGAGCAGGGAATCAAGGAGGCCGAGTACGACGCCTGGCTGGTCAAGATCATGGACGGAGATCAGTTCAGCAGCGGCTTCGTGAACGTCAACCCCAACTCCAAGATCCCGGCGATGATGGACCACAGCGTCAACCCGCCACAGCGTGTTTTTGAGTCGGGTGCGATCCTGCTGTACCTCGCGGAAAAGTTCGATGCCTTCCTGCCCCGGGACCCGGCCAAGCGCACGGAGTGCCTGTCCTGGCTGTTCTGGCAAATGGGCAGCGCACCGATACTGGGCGGTGGATTCGGTCACTTCTATGCCTACGCACCGGAAAAATACGAGTACCCGATCAACCGCTACACCATGGAAATCAAACGTCAGCTGGACGTACTTGACCGGCAGCTCGCCGACAACCAGTACATCGCCGGCGACGAATACACCATTGCCGATATGGCGATCTGGCCCTGGTACGGCGCCCTCGTCAAGGGCAAGGTGTACGACGCGGCGGAATTCATCGAGGCTCACACCTACACCAACGTCATTCGCTGGGCAGACGAGATTGCCGAGCGGCCCGCGGTGCAACGGGGTCGCATGGTCAACCGGGCCTGGGGCGAGCCCGAGGAACAGCTGCACGAACGGCACGATGCCAGCGACTTTCAAAACCGGACCCAGGACAAGCTGGAACCGGCCTCCGACGCCTGACCGGCGCTTGCGCGAGACTGCTCCGACGGGATC
>JAWVWU010000509.1:0-2368 GCA_033723595.1 Marinobacter sp.
CGGTATGACCGTCAGGCAAGATACCGGCTGTGTCCCGCGCAGTCGGAAACGGGTCAGGCACTGCTGAGACGGTTTGGCCAGCCCACGGATCAGTACCAGAGTGTGTTGCTGGTGCAGGGTGAGCGGGTTTGGCTGCGCAGCGACGCCGTGCTGGAAATTCTGCGAGGACTGCCGGCGCCCTGGTGCTGGCTGGCGGCACTGCGCATGATCCCGCGCCCGGTCCGGGATGCCGGCTATGCCTTCATCGCGCGCCACCGCTACCGGCTGTTCGGTCGCTATGAGCACTGCATGGTGCCCCGGGCCGGCGATCGCGGGCGCTTTCTGGACGGTCATGTCTGACCGGTCGTAATCGTAAAGAATCGGCGCCGAGGACCTGTGTTTATTCTGCCACGGTGATTTTTGGATCGCGTCAAGTTCATCGTCGAGCGCCAGTTCGTCAAAGGTGCAGGCTTTCAGCGGCTCGTGGTCGCCGATGTTCATCGGCCTGATTGCTCTGACCGGCGGCCTGCCGGTCTGGCCGACTGCGTCGTCTCGCTCGGCTTTACCGGATCGTAACGCTCCGGCAATGCCGTGCTGTCGGGCTTTAGTCGCTTGTTTTTCAGGAAGTTATGAGAGCCTGTCCGTGCCTCTATCTATTATTCATGTTAAAAATGCCGAATATAGATAATATAAATTTCAATTATAAATTCGCAGCCTCTACAGTGTTCGTCAACATCAGCCACCTGCTCATTTTTTGAGCGGTCAGGCTGGTTGGCCGATGACCCTTAAATCTGAAAAGACAGGACAGATCATGCCATACTCCAACGACGTTCTTGCCGCCAAATCCCTGATCGAGACCCAGGGTCCGTCCTGGGACAACATCAACCCGGAACACGTAGCCCGCATGCGCGCCCAGAACCGTTTCAAGACCGGTCTGGACATAGCGAAGTACAACGCGAAAATCATGCGCGAAGACATGGCTGCCTACGACGCCGACACCGCTCAGTACACCCAGTCGCTGGGTTGCTGGCATGGTTTCATCGGTCAGCAGAAGATGATCGCCATCAAGAAGCATTTCGGCAGCACCAAGCGTCGCTACCTGTACCTGTCTGGCTGGATGGTTGCGGCCCTGCGGTCCGAGTTCGGCCCGCTGCCGGATCAGTCCATGCACGAGAAGACCACCGTTTCCAGCCTGATCAAGGAGCTGTACACCTTCCTGCGTCAGGCAGACGCCTGGGAACTGAACCATCTGTTCCGTGACCTGGAAGAAGCCAACAAGGCCGGTGACAGCGCCAAGGCGAAAGAAATCGAGAGCAAGATCGACAACCACGAAACCCACGTAGTGCCGATCATTGCCGATATCGACGCAGGCTTCGGTAACCCGGAAGCAACGTATCTGCTGGCCAAGCAGATGATTGAAGCCGGTGCCTGCTGTATCCAGATTGAAAACCAGGTCTCTGACGAGAAGCAGTGCGGTCACCAGGACGGCAAGGTAACCGTTCCTCACGCCGACTTCCTGGCCAAGATCAACGCCGTGCGTTACGCCTTCCTGGAACTGGGTGTGGACGACGGTGTTATCGTAGCCCGTACCGACTCCCTGGGCGCCGGCCTGACCCAGAAGATTGCCGTGACCAACGAGCCGGGCGATCTGGGCGACCAGTACAACAGCTTCCTCGACGGTGACGTGATCGACAAAGCCGAAGACATCCAGAACGGCGACGTGGTCATCAAGCAGAACGGCAAGCTGGTCAAGCCCAAGCGTCTGGCCAGTGGCCTGTTCGAGTTCAAGAAAGGCTCCGGCGAAGATCGTGTGGTCCTGGACTGCATCACCAGCCTGCAGAACGGCGCTGACCTGCTGTGGATCGAAACCGAGAAGCCGCACGTTGGCCAGATTGCCAAGATGGTCAACCGCATCCGTGAAGTGGTGCCGAACGCCAAGCTGGTTTACAACAACAGCCCATCGTTCAACTGGACCCTGAACTTCCGTCAGCAGGTATTCGATGCCTGGAAAGAGGAGGGCAAGGACGTGTCCGCTTACGAACGCGCTGACCTGATGAACGCCAAGTACGACGAAACCGAGCTGGGCAAACTGGCGGACGAGTGGACCCGTAACTTCCAGCGTGACGCGTCACGTGAAGCGGGCATCTTCCACCACCTGATCACCCTGCCGACCTACCACACTGCGGCTCTGTCCACGGACAACCTGGCCAAAGGCTACTTCGGTGACGAAGGCATGCTGGCTTACGTTGCAGGTGTTCAGCGTCAGGAAATCCGTCAGGGTATTGCCACCGTCAAGCATCAGGACATGGCCGGTTCCAACATCGGTGATGACCACAAAGAGTTCTTCGCCGGTGACGCCGCGCTGAAGGCCGGTGGTAAAGACAACACC
>JAWVWU010000510.1:0-2360 GCA_033723595.1 Marinobacter sp.
ATGGGTAAAGGTGATGTGCGGGGGATACAGCAAGTTGCCGGTTAAGACCCTGCAGTGCGTCCTTACCTGTCGTCCGTGAGTGTCCGTGCCGTCCGTGGCAATTCTCTATTTTTTCTTCTTTCATTCTTCCGTGTTGTTCCGTGGATTCCGTGGCCAATCAATCAGCGCAGTTGCATACGCTAAAGCGCCGCCACCGCGCCGTCGCTGCGGGGGTCGGCTGCGCCCTCGAGAACACCGTCCGGCCGGCGTACCAATGCCCCGGCGTGGCCCATGGTATCGCTGAAGTCCTCATCCAGAACCTCCACCA
Source organism: Marinobacter sp. (assembly GCA_033723595.1). Classification (GTDB taxonomy): domain Bacteria; phylum Pseudomonadota; class Gammaproteobacteria; order Pseudomonadales; family Oleiphilaceae; genus Marinobacter. The sequence goes on from JAWVWU010000510.1 coordinate 308, forward strand.
CATGGCCGGCCCTGCGCAGTTGATCCACCAGTGCCGGGTCGAACCGGCGTTCGAGCTTGAGTGTGGTGGTTACATCACCCCAGGTCCGGCCCAGCAGCCAGCGCGGCGCAGTGACCGCCTGCTGCAGCGGCTGGTTGAACAGGGCGTAGCGGCTGAACACCATGGCCTGGGTCTGGGGCTGGCCTTCCCCGCCCATGGTGCCGTAGCTCATGGTGCGGCCGTCATCGAACAGGGCCATCGCCGGGTTCAGGGTGTGGAAGGGTTTGCGGCCGGGCTCCAGCGCCTGCAGTGAACCGGGCTTGAGGGAGAAACTGATGCCCCGGTTCTGCCAGTGGATGCCGGTGTCTTTCAGAACGACACCGGAGCCAAATTCCCAGAAGATGCTCTGGATGAAACTAACTGAACGACCTTCACTGTCCATGCAGCCCATCCAGATGGTATCGCCGGGCTGGGCCGGGTCGGGCCACGGCAGTGCCTGTGCCGGATCAATCTCGCCGGCCAGTCGGGCCAGGACCTCGGCGGTGAGAAAGCTGGCGGGCGGCTCCGGCACCCGGTCGGGGTCGGTGACGATCCGGTCGCGGACCCGGAACGCGCGCTTGGTGGATTCGACCAGGCCGTGCACATAGTCAAAGCCCTCGGCCCGGGATACGCCCAGCCGTTCGAACACACCCAGGATCATCAATGCGGCCAGACCTTGTGTGGGTGGTGGCAGATTGAAAATCTTGACGCCCGGCAGTTGAACCTGCAGCGGCTCAACACGCAGGGCCTGATAGCTCGCCAGGTCGTCCCGGATGAGCGGGCTGCCCAGGGCAGACAATTCAGCGCCGATGGCGGTCGCCAGTTCCCCGCGATAGAAATCGTCGAGGCCGGCCCGGGCCAGTTGCTCGAAGGTGCCGGCCAGTGCCGTCTGTTTCAGCAGCGACCCCGCCGCCGGGCTATCGCCGCCGGGCATGAAGGTTTCGGCAAAGCCGGGCACGGACTCAAGCTGCGAGCGCTTTTCGCTGGTCAGCCTTGACTGGCTCTCGGTGACCACGATGCCGTCTCGCGCGTGCGATTTGGCCGGCTCCAGCAGGCGGGATAGGGGTAAGGCCCGGCCCCAGGGGGCGGCGACCGACAACGCCTGTTGCCAGCCGGACAGGGTACCGGCGCTGGTCAGCGCGGCCAGCGGGCCCCGGGACGGAATGGTCGTATGGCCCGCGTAAAAGTCGAGAGTGGCGGCGCCGGCGGCACGGCCACAGGCATCAATGGCCACCGGCGCCTTGCCAGGCTCGTGGATCAGCCAGAAACCATCGCCACCGATGGAATTCATGTGCGGATAGACCGTGGCGATGGTTGCCGCTGCCGCCACCATGGCTTCCACGGCGTTACCGCCTTCTTTGAGGACGTCCCGTCCTGCCTGCGCCGCCAGATGATGAGGGGCCACAAACAGGCCCTTGTTGGAGTATACGGTTTTCAGCATTTTTCTTATCTCCGGAAGTCAGTGTGCCGCCGAGCAGGCCAGGCGGCACCGGCTCAGACAATCAGACCGTAGAACATACGGATCGATGTAATCAGCAGAAACAGGGCGAACAGCTGTCTCAGCCGTTTGGCATTAATGGCGTGGGCCAGCCGGGCGCCCTTGGGCGCCATGAACATGGTGGCCGGTACGATCAGCGCGAGTCCGATCAGGTTGACATAGCCGACCGACAGCGGCGGCCGGTCAGGCACGCCCATGCCGTTGACCAGGAACGCGAATGCGCCCGGCAGGCTGATGACCAGGCCCAGGGCGGCGCCGGTGCCGACGGCGCGGATCATGGGCGTCTTGAAGGCGCTGAGCACCGGCACGCTGAGGGTGCCCCCGCCAATGCCCATCAGGGTGGACAGGCCGCCGATGAAAAACGCGATGACACCGGTGCCGGCCGGCCCCGGCAGACCGTCGCGCACGCTGAAGCCGTCTTTCTTGAAGGCCATGTTCAGTGCCACCAGCAGGGCAATGGTGGCAAACACCGCAGTCAACTCAACGCCGCTGGCGTAGCCGCTGAGAATGGCCCCGATGATGACGCCCACGACCACG
>JAWVWU010000511.1:0-2360 GCA_033723595.1 Marinobacter sp.
GGATCACTGCTTCGTTCAGAAAATGCCGTAACGGCAGATCGGCCAGAGCTATCTGCGCGGCGACCCGCTGTGTTGCCGACGTCGCCGCCACACCGGCGAGGTGATCGCCGGACCGGTCGGGACTGGCGCAGGCGAGCAGTTCCCGCAGTGAGCCAAAGCGAAACCGTTCGCCGGCGACGGTTGCCGTGTGAGCCATAACGGAGGTGCCTCCCCGGACCCGGGCGGTCAGTGTTGCGAGACGTGTCTGGTTATTAGCCAGACCGCTCACGAGCACTTATACTGTAGCCGACTGAATCTGGGACCGGACCCGTGACGCCCCAGGCAGCGCTGTCTGCAATTCTGGCGGCGTTTCGGGTGAACAAGCAAGCTGTTATGTGTCGTGGTCGCGTTCTGCCGCGCCGTCATACAGGTACTTTCAGGCAATCTGCCCGCTATGACACGTATTTCTGGCCAAGATCATTCGTCGCCTGCCTACCGCACCGGGAAAACCGGCCTGAGGGATGTTCACCGTCGCTCCCTGATGCGTCTGATCTTTATTGCCACCGGCCTCAGCCTTCTGGTTTTTGCCGTGCTTCAGGTGTTCAACCGGCATCTGCCGCTGGCGCTGTTCGAACTGACGGCCAGTGTCGGTCTGCTGGTCAGTGCTCGCCGGATCGAGGCGACCGTCTACCTGCAGTGGTTTGTCTACACCTATCTGATCGCCGCTTTTTGCTTCTTTCTGTTTATCATCGCCGCGCCTGATTCGTCCCGTTCAGCATTCGTCTGGGTGTTCATGATGCCGGTCATGTCCTACCTGTTGCTGGGGCGTAAGGCCGGCTTTTTCCTGGCAGCGCCGTTCATGCTGGCTGGCGGCTTTTTTTTCTATCGCCAACTGGCGGCCCTGGACAGTGCTCGGGTCATGATCGATCTGTTGAACCCGGTCTTCTGCGGGCTGTTGATTCTGCTGTTCATGCACCTGTACGAGAACCGGCGGTCGGACGCGCAGGAGCGGCTGGTCTCACTGGCCCAGACCGATGCCCTGACCGGCCTGTCGAACCGCAGTTATTTCCAGGTCACGCTGGCCCGGACCATCAACGAAGCCGGGCGCAGCAAGAACCGGTTTGCGCTGGTGCTGATGGACATCGATCATTTCAAACGGGTTAATGATACGCTGGGCCACGACGCCGGCGACGAGGTGCTCAGGCACATCGGCGACTGCCTGGGCGAACGCCTTCGCAACACCGATTTCGTTGCCCGCCTTGGCGGCGAGGAGTTCGGTCTGATCCTTCGTGACGTCGACCGCAGCCAGGCGCACGCGCTGGTGGAAGAACTGCGCCAGCGGATCGAACATCGACGGGTAGCCTATGGCGATACCGATATTCAGGTCACCGCGTCCTTCGGGGTGGGGTTCTGGCCTGCAGATGCGTCCCGGCCCAACGATCTCTACCAGGTTGCAGACCGTCGTCTGTACAGCGCCAAGCACGCGGGCCGCAACCGCATTGTCGACCGGGACGATTCCCCCACTGAGCCGGACACCGCTTCCGCCCCCAAAGGATTATGAAGATACCCAAACGTTTGCAGTCATTGGCCGATGACGGCCTGATCGATGAAGTCATCAGCCAGCTGATGAGCGGTAAGGAGGCCCAGGTCTATGTGGTCCGCAGCCACGGAGACATCTGTTGCGCCAAAGTGTTCAAAGAAGCCAAACAACGCAGCTTCAAGCAGGCGGTGGAATACCAGGAAGGCCGGAAGGTCCGCAACAGCCGACGGGCGCGAGCCATGTCGAAAAAAACCCGCTACGGCCAGAAGGAGCAGGAAGATGCCTGGCTCAACGCCGAGGTCGACGCGCTGTATCGCCTGGCGGATGCCGGCGTGCGTGTGCCGACGCCCCGGGGCTTTGTCGACGGCGTGTTGCTGATGGAGATGATTGCCGACGCCGAGGGCCACGCCGCGCCGCGGCTGGACGACGTGACCCTGACAGCCGATCAGGCCCGCCGTTACTACGACAAAATCATCCGTGACGTGGTCCGTATGCTCAGTGCCGGCCTCATTCACGGTGATCTGTCCGAATTCAACGTCCTGCTGGCGCCCGACGGCCCGGTCATCATCGACCTGCCCCAGGCGGTTAATGCGGCCGGAAACAACAGCGCTGAACGGCTGTTCGAGCGCGACGTGGACAACATGCGCCGCTACTTCGGTCGCTTTGCGCCGGAATTGCTGAAGACCGACTACGGCAAGGAAATCTGGGCGCTGTATGAGGCCGGCAACCTGCGTCCCGATAGCCCCCTGACCGGCTGCTTCGAACACGACACCCACAGCGCCGACGTGGACGAACTGATGGCCGTCATCGACGCGGCCAAAGAGGAAGAGATCGAACGTCA
>JAWVWU010000512.1:0-2346 GCA_033723595.1 Marinobacter sp.
AAATCTCGCCGACGGAACCGTGATGATTACCAGTCAGAACCATGGTTTCGCGGTGGATGAGACCAGCCTGCCGGACACCCTGCAGGCCACCCACAAGTCCCTGTTTGATAATACCTTGCAGGGGATTCGTCGCACGGACAAGCCGGCGTTCAGCTTTCAGGGGCACCCGGAGGCGAGCCCCGGCCCGCACGATGTCGCCCCGTTGTTTAACGAGTTTATTCGCATGATGGAAGCGCGTGTGGCCTGACATCCGGCCCGCTCCCGTGCCAGAGCCGCGTTTTGCGCTGGACGAAATCAAAAAGTTGCTGACAGGTTTACAACGAAATGCCAAAGCGTACCGACATCAAGACGATTCTCATCCTGGGGGCTGGCCCCATTGTTATCGGCCAGGCGTGTGAGTTTGACTACTCCGGTGCCCAGGCCTGCAAGGCACTGCGGGAAGAGGGCTATCGGGTTATCCTGGTTAACTCGAACCCGGCCACGATCATGACCGATCCGGCCATGGCGGACGCCACCTACATCGAGCCGATTACCTGGCGAACGGTTGCCAAGATTATCGAAAAGGAAAAGCCGGACGCGCTGCTGCCCACCATGGGTGGCCAGACGGCCCTGAACTGTGCCCTCGACCTGGAGAAACACGGTGTACTTGCCGAGCACGGCGTGGAGATGATCGGCGCCAACGCCGACACGATCGATAAGGCAGAGGACCGTGATCGTTTTGACAAGGCCATGAAGGCCATCGGCCTCGAGTGTCCGCGGGCCTCCATGGCGCACTCCATGGAAGAGGCGTTCCAGGTGCTCGAGGGTATCGGGTTCCCGTGCATTATCCGGCCGTCGTTTACCATGGGCGGGTCCGGTGGCGGCATTGCCTACAACCGGGACGAGTTCGAGGAAATCTGTACCCGCGGCCTGGATCTGTCGCCGACCAACGAGCTGTTGATTGATGAATCCCTGATCGGCTGGAAAGAGTACGAGATGGAAGTGGTCCGTGATAAAGCGGACAACTGCATCATCGTATGCGCCATCGAGAACTTTGACGCCATGGGGGTTCACACCGGTGATTCCATCACCGTGGCCCCGGCTCAGACCCTGACCGACAAGGAATACCAGATCATGCGGAACGCCTCGCTGGCGGTGCTGCGTGAAATTGGTGTGGAAACCGGCGGGTCCAACGTTCAGTTCGGCATCAATCCGGACAACGGCCGCATGGTGGTGATTGAAATGAACCCGCGGGTGTCGCGGTCCTCAGCGCTGGCCTCCAAGGCGACCGGCTTTCCAATCGCCAAGGTGGCCGCCAAGCTCGCCGTGGGCTACACCCTGGATGAGCTGCAGAACGACATTACCGGCGGCATCACGCCGGCGTCGTTCGAGCCCAGTATTGATTACGTGGTCACCAAGATTCCCCGGTTCACCTTTGAAAAATTCCCCCAGGCCGATGCCCGTCTGACCACCCAGATGAAATCGGTGGGCGAGGTCATGGCGATCGGCCGGACCTTCCAGGAATCGCTGCAGAAGGCGCTTCGGGGCCTGGAAGTGGGCTCGGAAGGGTTCGAGGAGATGGTCGACCTGGCCACGGCAAACGGTCGTGAAGAACTGATCCAGGAGCTGAATGTGCCCGGTGCCGAGCGCATCTGGTACATCGGCGACGCGTTCCGCAAAGGCATGACCGTCGATGAGGTGTTCCGCCATACCAAAGTTGACCCCTGGTACCTGGTGCAGATTGAAGATCTGATCCGCGAGGAGACCGCGCTGAAGAGCGCCGGCAAGGCCGATATCGACCGGGATACCCTGTTCCGCCTCAAGCGCAAGGGTTTCTCCGATGGTCGGCTGGCCAAGTTGCTGGGGATCTCCGAGGTGAGTCTGCGCAAGCTGCGTCATGATCTGGATGTGCGTCCGGTGTACAAGCGCGTGGACACCTGTGCCGCCGAATTTGCCTCCTCAACCGCCTATATGTACTCCACTTATGAGGAAGAGTGCGAGGCGGCCGCGACTGACCGGGACAAAATCGTGGTGATCGGCGGTGGCCCGAACCGTATCGGGCAGGGCATCGAGTTTGACTATTGCTGTGTGCACGCGGCGCTGGCCATGCGCGAGGATGGCTACGAGACCATCATGATCAACTGCAACCCGGAGACGGTGTCCACGGATTACGATACGTCTGACCGGTTGTATTTCGAACCGATCACCCTCGAGGATGTGCTGGAGATCGTCTACGTCGAGAAGCCCAAAGGTGTGATCGTCCAGTACGGTGGTCAGACGCCACTCAAGCTGGCTCGTGGCCTGGAGGCGGCGGGCGTGCCCATCATCGGGACCAGCCCGGACGCGATCGACCGTGCCGAGGACCGC
>JAWVWU010000513.1:0-2338 GCA_033723595.1 Marinobacter sp.
AAAGCGCACGGTCAGCCCGTTACTCACAGGCAGCAAACCGGTGACTTCGACGGTCATCGGTGCAGCGTCATCGGACGGTGTGAACACACCGGTCTGCCCGGTGCGCACCTGCCTGAGCTCCGCGCCAAAGTACTGCCCCTCAAGCCAGAGCGCCCGGTCCGGCTGGATGGAAACGATCGCGTCGCCGTCCCGCACGGCATCGCCTGCTACCGACGGGGTTGCACTGATCACACCGTCAGCCGGTGCGCGCAGGCTGTGCTGTGTTTGCAGCCGGTGCAGCGAGACTTTCGAATTTGCCACGCGCGCCTTCGCCGCATCACGTGCCAGAGTGGCCTGATACACTTCCTGACGGGAACCGAAGTGCGCGTCTGCCCGTTGCTGGGCGAGCGTCAGCAGTGACTGATTGGTTTTGACGGCAGTCTGCGCCGCCCGCAGGTCAGACTTCGCCTGCTTGAGTGCAGCGGTAATCGCGGGCCCGCCGAGGTGTCCGATCACCTCACCCGCCGTCACCGGATCGCCCGGGGCGACCGCCAACTCGCTCAGTATTCCGGGGTGTGCGGCCCGCAACCTAATAACGGGACTCTGCCGCACCTGAACGTCGCTGGTCAGCGTAATGGTCAGCGGCTTCAGCGTGACCTGGGCATCGGAGCCCTTTGCAGCCCCGGAAACGGCGGGTTCCGCCTGTACGGACCGGGACCCGGTTTCGACGACCAGGGCAACGATGAGCATCGCCATTGCCGGGCGCACGAGTGACGATGCCATGGCGGCAACCTCCTCAAATGGGTTTGATGTCTGGTGCTTGCACTGTTTGCCCACATGGCTATTTTCAACAGACAGAGTAAAGACGTAGCGGTAACGGCGACTATGCTGTCAGTAACGCCCCAACAGAAAACGGACATTCAGATGACATTTTTTTCATGCGTTTGACAGAGTCCGGTCATTGATCAGGGCCTACCGTCGCTACGATCTTCTGACAGCCTGGCAGAAACTACCCACTCGTTGATTCGCTCAGGACAACAACACCATGATGGATTCGATCACTCAGACGGCGCTTTCCGTGGCTCAGCACGCCGGACTGTGGGGGTACTGGATCGCCTTGTTGGCAGCGCTGGCAGAGACCGTCTTCCTGCTGGGTCTGTTCATGCCAGGCTCTACCCTGCTGTTGATCATGGGTATGCTCGCCGGCCAGGGGGTCTTCGATCTTGGCGACCTGCTGTTCTTTGCCATCATCGGCGCCACTCTTGGCGATAACGTGAATTACTATCTGGGACGACGCTACGGCCGACACTGGCTACGGGAGGACCGCTGGTTTCTCAAGACAGAACACGTGGAAAAGGCGGAGAACTTCTTTGACCAGCACGGAGGCAAAAGCGTATTTCTCGGTCGTTTTGTCCCCTCCGTGAAGGAGATTATGCCGTTCATTGCCGGTATGGCTGGCATGAAGCGCCGCCCGTTCATGGTCTGGAACCTGCTGGGAGCCATCGGCTGGGGCGTACAGTGGATCGTGCCGGGTTACATTTTTTCCCAGTCCCTGTCCCTCGCGCAGACCTGGCTGTCCAGGGTCGGCATTCTGGTGTTGGTACTGGTTTTCACGCTGCTGCTGTTCTACGCCATCCGCTGGTCGATTCTGCGTTTTGGCCCCAGCGGGTTTGCGTTCCTGAGATCAATTCTCGCCTCCATCGGCGGCGCATTACGCCAGAATCCCGAGGTTGTGCGTCTGGTCCGGCGTTTTCCCGGAACAGCCGCGTTTGTCCGCCATCGTCTCGACCGGTCACGCTGGCTTGGCTTACCAATGACGCTGACCGGTCTGACCGGACTCTACTTCCTCGCGCTGTTTAGCGGCCTGGCTGAAGACGTGATCACCGGCGACACCGTGGTTGCCCTGGACACCCGGGTTAATGGCCTGCTGGCAAGTGTGCGCACCCCCTTTTTCAACCATCTTTTCTACGCCATCACGACATTCGGGTATTGGCCGGTGATAGTCAGTGGCGCTGCCGCGCTGAGCTTCTGGCTCTGGTACCGACGGCAGGGAACGCGGGTTCTGCCGCTGGCTATCTCGCTGGTCAGTTGTGAGTTCATGACCTTTCTTGGCAAGCTGGCCTTCCACCGCGCCCGGCCGGACGACGGCGTGCTGTCGCCGTCCGGCTTTTCGTTTCCCAGCGGTCACGCCAGTATCAGTGTGGCCTTCTACGGATTCGCTCTCTACATGGTCATGCGGGGCGTCAGACTCTGGCGTACCCGCATCAATCTGCTGATGCTGGCCCTGCTGATTGCCGTGCTGATCGGGTTCAGCCGGCTTTACCTGGGAGTGCACTACCTCAGCGACGTCCTTGCCGGC
>JAWVWU010000514.1:0-2336 GCA_033723595.1 Marinobacter sp.
AATATGCCCTGCAGGACCAGTGGGGCACTCAACGGATTGATCAGTCGCGACAACGAATGCACCGGCGAGCGCAGCCCAAGAACCGGGCGCAGTTCTATCATATCCGCCAGCTGTGGCGCGAAGCGGGCCAAGGGCAGGTAGCTGAAACACTGGCGGTCCAGTTGTGCCGCCACCTCCTGCCAGTCCTGCGCCGGCGTTAATCCGAACGCAGCCATGAGGTCTGTGAGGTACAGGCGTTCGGGGGTGTGGCCCTCCGCGCCGTGCACAAAAACCCGCAGCCCCTGATCGGCCAGCAGCAGCAGGGAAAACAGGAACCAGGGCGCGTGACGACGTTTGCCGGCGTAGGAGGACCAGTCGATGTCCACCGCCAGGTCCGTTGGCGCGGCAGACTGCTCCCGAACGGCGTCGACAAAGCCGGCCAGTTCCTCGGGCGTTTCTTCCTTGACCCGCAGCAGCATCAGCACTGCGCCAAGCTGAACGTCCTCGACATCACCGGCCAGTATCATCCGCATGGCATGGTGGGCTTCGGCGCGGGTCAGTGACCGGGAACCGCGGCGCCCCTTGCCAAGAATGCGCACGTAGGGGGCAAATGGATGCTCACCCGGTTTCGGCTCGGGCAGTGGGGCGTCAGCAGGATGGGAAGCGGTGGTCATGATCGGTTCCGGTAAGGGCAATGGTTGAAAGGACGGCCGCGACATCGCGGCGCAGGTCACAGGCAGTTGGTGGGCCTGGGCAGACCGGCGATCCGGCAGGCGGTCTTGGCCGGTGTACCGGGGAACAGCTGCATCAGATAAATGCTGTTGCCTTTGTCGTCGCCAAGGCGCTCCCGCACCGCTTTGACAAACAGCCTGTTGGACGGTGGCGACATGTCATATTCCGCATAAAATGTCCGAAGCAACTTAATGATTTCCCAATGGTTGTCATTGAGTTCAATGTTGGACTCGCTTGCAATTTCAAGCGCGATCTGGGGCGTCCAGTCGGATGCGTGCTCGAGAAAACCTTCGCTGTTGCGTTGAGGAGCGGCCATCGAATCACCAGCTGATAATGGAGGCATGGCCGGCTGTCAGTGCTACCAGGCCTTCGGCATCGACGGCTTTGATTTGCGCCGGCAGACTGCTCGCCAGGCCGCGAGCCTGCAGATCGGACCCGAGCGCCAGCGTTTGCGCGGGCCAGGGCCGGTCCAGCGTCACCGCTGCCACGGCGGCCTCGATCAGCACCAGCGTATCATCCGTGCCGATTGCTTCCAGACAGCGCTGAAAGCGACCGTGTTCGGGCGGTTTGTTCAGCAAGTGCAGGGTCGTCATTCTATCCTCGCAACGGCTTGGGCTGGGCTAGAGGCACACCACATGGTCGTGGGCCCTGATGGTTCCCGCGGTGTCTTCGATCGGCGTGACCGGTGTAGGCGCTGCCTGGGTATCAATGCCATAACGCTCCAGGCTTTGCTGGTCGGCGTAGATTGCGTGTACGCCAAACAGAGCGGCGGCCGAGAGCGCTTTTTCCACACTTTTCTGACCCACCGCAGCCGCCTCGTGTGCCGGTCTTAACCAGTTGACACCTGCGTCCCGGAACATCAGCGAGACGGGCTGATCGAATGCGGCCAGGGCGAACGCCATATCAAGGGACTCGCGGCCCTGCCAGTCGGAATACGGAGGTCGATCAATCACGATGAGCGTGTGCATGGGCTTAGTTTACCGGGTGGAAATAGATTACACGAGATGACTGGCGAAGACCCTCAACCCATTCACCAAGTCCGGCAATGTCGAACGGCCGTGCCAGGTTGGCACCGCTCAGCTCGTAACGTGCCTGTTCGGTGCTGTCCACTACGCCGCGGCGCAGGGCGGAGGCGACACAGGCAACGCCGGGAACGCCCTGTTCCTGGAGAAACGTGCACCAGGCGTCGCGCCAGTTGATTTCATCACTGGGCGGGCTGGCCAGCGCTGACGCGAGGTGTATGCCGTCCCCGTACAGAAAGACCCGCTCGATGCGATGGCCAGCCGCAATGACGGCGCGGGCAAAATCCAGCGCTGTTTGTGGCGCCTGGCTGACATACGGTGCGCCAGTGATCACCAGGGTATAGGTCAGGGGTGTGGAGTGCGCCATGACGAGTGTCCGTTGATCCGTGTGGGCTGACCGGTCCGGTACCATAAAAAACCCCGGAACAGGCCGGGGTTTCGGGTTTAGTCGGCAACGACTCAGTCGTCGCCGTTCAAGGCTCCCAGAATGTGCAGGAGGCTGACAAACAGGTTGTAAATGTTCAGGTACAGGGCCGTGGTGGCAATGATGTAGTTGGTCTCACCGCCATGAACGATCCGGCTGGTGTCATACAGGATGAAGCC
>JAWVWU010000515.1:0-2335 GCA_033723595.1 Marinobacter sp.
GGAAACCGAGAACCTGCCCGAGACCAATCTGCGGATCTTTCTCCGGGGTGTCATGGCGGCAGATGGCGAATACCCGGCCAGCGCGCTGATCGAAGGGTCGGATGGCAAGACCGAGGTGTACGTCTCCGGCGACGAACTGCCCGGCAACGCCGAACTGCGTTCAGTTTTCCCGAACCGGGTGGTGCTTGAACGGAGCGGTAAACTGGAAAACCTCTATTTCCCGGAAACCGATGACAACAGCGGCCTGACCGTGCAGTCCAGCCAGTCAGCGGGCGCCGCTTCGACCCCGGACACCGCCGGTAGCTCCACCAATCGCCCCGACGCTCGCCCTACCCCATCGGTCACGCCAACGCCGGCCAACGCCGACGAGCGGCGGGAACAGATTCGTCAGCGGCTTGAGCAGTTACGCGAGCGACTGAAAGCCAACAGCAACTGAGATCACCACCGTGCGTGTCCGGACCACCCCACCCGTCGCGCGACTGATTCTGATCGTCCTTCTCTGCGTCGTTGCAACCGGCGCGGTCATCCAGTTGAGCCCCCATCTTCTGAACTATGTTCGCCAGGAGTTCGGCGAGCAGGCTGAAAACCGGCTGCGCCAGTGGCAGTCGCTGCAGACCATGGCCGCCAACGCACCGGTGAATCGGCAACTGGCACTGGTCAACTCGTTTTTCAACCGGGCCAAGTTTGTCAGCGACCTCAAGCACTGGGGCGAGGAGGATTACTGGGCCACGCCGGTCGAATTGCTGACAACTGACGGCGGCGACTGTGAGGACTTTTCCATCGCCAAGTACCTGACGCTCACGGCCATGGGGGTACCGGAAGATCAACTGCGAATCACCTACGTCAAAGCGCTCCGTCTGAATCAGGCTCACATGGTATTGGCCTGGTACCCCACCCCGGACGCTGATCCGCTGATTCTCGATAACCTGATCAACGACATCAAACCCGCCTCGCAGCGAACCGACCTCGAACCGGTCTACAGCTTCAATGGTAAAGGGCTGTGGCTCAACAAGCGCAACGGCACCGACGCGCAGATCGGAACGGCCGCACGACTGGATCACTGGCAGGCAATGAACGAACGCCTGATGAAGTCGCTGAAATAGCCCCACGCGCAAAAAACACGGCTGCCCAATACACCTGAAGAACGTATTGACAAGCTCGCCCGCCGATATTACGTTTACGTGAACGTCAACCTGTAGACCGTGCTCATGAACGCTCCCATTATCCAGCGCTCCCACTCGATCCGTGACCTCGCCCGGGAGTTCGGCATTACCACCCGCACCATCCGTTTCTATGAGGAAGCGGGCATGCTGAATCCCTCCCGGGACGGCACAACCCGGATCTACAGCGATCAGGACCGGGTCAAACTGAAACTGATCTTGCGGGGCAAACGCCTTGGGTTCAGCCTGTCGGAGTCGCGCGAGCTGATTGACATGTACGACCCGTCGTCAAACAACATTAAACAGATCAAAGCATTGCACGATAAAATTCAACAAAGACGTGAAGCATTGCAGCAACAACTGAACGACATCCGGATCATGGAGAAAGAGCTGGATGAGGCGGAAGAACGATGTATCGCCGCCATACAGGAGTTGAAGCGGGCCTGACGCCGGCGCCAATGATCCTATGAACGGACCCGCTCCCGGCCCAGGTGCTCCGGGATCGAGTCAGACTTACCACAACAAACACAAGAGACAGGTGGGTTATGACAGAACAGAACAGCTACGTCAGCGGTATCAGCAAAACCCCCTTGCTGGGCCGCACCATTGGCGAACAATTCGATGAAACCGTGGCCGCCTATCCGGATAACGACGCCCTGATCGTTCATCACCAGGATCTTCGCTACACCTATAAAGAGCTGCAGGCGGCCGTTGACGAATGCGCGCGCGCCCTGATGGCCATGGGTGTGCAGGCTGGCGAGCGGGTCGGGGTCTGGTCGCCCAACAATGCGCAGTGGTGCATCACCCAGTTTGCCACCGCCAAAATCGGCGCCATTCTCGTTAACATCAACCCCAGCTATCGCACCCACGAGGTTGAATACGCGCTCAAGCACTCCGGCACCTCGGTGCTGATCATTCAGGGCAAGTTCAAGACCTCCGATTACGTCAGCATGATGACCGAACTGGTGCCAGCCCTGGAAAAGCCCCTCAACGGCAGTATCCAGAGCGATCGCCTGCCGGAACTGCGCCAGGTGATCTGCCTTGATGAAGCGCATCGCTCAGCCGGTATGCTTACCTGGCCCGAGCTGATTGCCCGGGCCAACGAGACCTCGGCCGACGCCTTCAGCGAGCGCCAGCAGGGGCTGCAGTTCGACGATCCGATCAACATCCAGTAC
>JAWVWU010000516.1:0-2333 GCA_033723595.1 Marinobacter sp.
GCGGGAAATCCAGACCACGACAGCTACCACAGCCCGAAACAGGGTCGTGCTCAGCTCGGCGAGCACCGGCCCGGGCCAGCGTGTTTTCAACAGCAGGAGATGACTGTCAGGCAGTTCGGCGAAATGGGTGTAGCCGGACAGGACCACCGCCTGGCTGACCCGCTCTCCCAGGCTGTACGCGCAGGCGAGTGTGCGCGAGCCGCCGCTCGACCAGCCCATGTGCACAAACGTAGCCAGGCCGAGCTGGTCGGCGAATTGACGGACATCGTCGCTGTAATCCAGCAGGCGCCGGTCCGGTTGATACGTTGAAGCGCCGATACCCGGTCGATCCAGGGCCAGGATACGGAACCCGGCTGCCCGGGCCTGGTCATCGAAAAAGCGGCCTTCCAGCCGGGAGCCGGGCATGCCGTGGGCGAAGATAATCGGGTAACCCGAAGTGTCGCCGTACTCGGTGTAAGCCAGCCGGCGACCGTCCGCAAGAACGACGGTGCGGGCACGGTTGGTGAACGCGGAGGAATCGGTCATCACGCCATCCTGCCCCAAAGCCTGGCTGCCCACAAGCACTATATCGGATTGTCCTACATTCGAGTTTCCTAGCCGAAACAGGCGCTTGGCCGGAATTTGTGATGGCTGTCATGGAACCCGGCGCGCGTGTTAGCGCCTGTTCACATTTTGTGCGTTTGCCTCTACTGCTTTCTGTAACAGTGCGTAACCTGAATGCATACGAGTGTAACGGCGGTCCGCTTTTCTCTCGAATCGAGGGAATAAAACGTACCCGCGATTCCAGGGCATAACAAAAATCCGGCACTGAACCCTGACAGGAGTTATCCACCATGACCAGCGCACTGCCTTCAGGCGCGGCCATCCGCTACCGCGAGCACATGAGCGAAAGCCACAGTCGCGAATTGATGGCCCAATTCGGTCGGCAATCCAGCGCCTATTTTGCCTTGCAAAGCGATGTCCGGCGATTCGGCGTCGACGGCGTTGGTTTTGTCGCCTACGCCCCGGTGAAAACGCTGCTTGGCCGCGTCAACATGGTCTTCGTCAATCCGGTCTGTGCCGATCAGGCGCTCAGCTGGCTGCTGAAAGCGTTTTTCCAGCGGGTTCCGGGTCGCGTTGTGTTTACCGGCATCGATGACCGGGTAGCCCGGGAACTTGAGATACTGGGCTACACGGTCAATGAAATGGGCGCCGAGTTTTCCGTCGCCGTGTCAGGGTTCAGCGTTGCCGGCAAGCGCAAGAAACAGCTGCGTCATGCGGCCAATCTTGGCAGTCGTCACGATCTGCGGGTGGTCGAGCAGACCGCTGCCGAGGTCAACCAGGTGGATGCCCGGAGAATTTCCGAGCACTGGCGTCAACACAAAGCCGTCAAACAACACGAGCTGCGTCTGCTGACCCGGCCTCCGGTCTTCAGCGACGAATGGGGCGTGCGGAAGTTCTACTGCTATCAGGGCGAGCGACTGCTGGGCTATGTATTTTTCGATCCGTACTTCAAACACGGCCGCGTCGTCGGCTACACCGCAAACGTGCTGCGCCAGGACATGGACCACAGCCCCAGCGGACTGCTCGATTACATTGTGATAGAGGCTATGGCGCAGTTCCGCCGCGAGGGTGTTGAGCGCATGTCGCTGGGAATTTCGCCCCTATACAACGTGCGACCCCGTGCCGGTGACCAACCGCTGATTCGCCGTATCTGCCAGGTGCTGTATGCCCGCGGTAACCGCTTCTACGCCTTCAAGGCCCTGAGCTATCACAAATCCCGGTATCGCGGTGACGAGGCCACCTGGTACATGGCCGTCAAGGACACATCGGTGTTGACCGTGGCCTGGACGATCCTCCGCGGAACCGGCATCGTCGGCCAGCCGCCGCTGGTCCGCGGCGACCGGGAACCGCTGGCGGGCAAGGCCCTGCCGGTGACCGAGACGCCCTAGTGTTGTAAAGCGCGCGATCAAACCGGGCCGCTCCGTCAGTCTGGCGTGTCGCGGCTCCTGCCTTGTTCACGGTATTCCCCGTATACTCGGTTGCCAGAGTCGCCCGGTACTAGCTGACCGGGCGCCAGCCACCAGCACCGGAAATGCCATGACCCCTGATCATCATGACCTCTGGTTCCTGCCGCTCGGCGGAACCGGTGAAATCGGTATGAACCTCAACCTCTACGGCCACGACGGGCGCTGGCTGATGGTGGACTGCGGCGTAACCTTCCCCAGGCCGGGTCGGGTGTCCGCCGATGGCCGTGTTCATCATCGCGGAGAGCCCCCGGTGCAGATGGCCGATCCCGCGTTCATCGCCGATCGCCGGGATCAGCTGGCCGGACTGGTGATCACCCATGCCCA
>JAWVWU010000517.1:0-2332 GCA_033723595.1 Marinobacter sp.
ATCATGGATGACACGCTGTACCTTGTCGCCTTCATTGCCCTGAGCGCCGCGGCGACCTTTCTGACCCGGGTAACGCCGTTTCTGTTTCTCTCGCGCCACAGCGAACACCCGTTCGTGCTCCACCTCGGCCGTTACCTTCCGGCTGCCGTGATGGCCCTGCTGGTTGTCATCTTTCTGCTGCGCTCTGCCGACTGGAGCGCTCCGCTGTTTGGCACTGACGCCCTGCTGCCAAGCGCACTGGTCATCGCCCTGCACCTGTGGCGTCGCAACGCGCTTTTATCCATCCTCGCCGGTACGCTAAGTTATATGGTGATACAGCAATGGTAAGGAGCCTCTTATGAGCGTCGAACAATGGCACCTCTGGATCGAAGGCCGGGTACAGGGGGTCGGCTACCGCGCCAGCACCGAGTCCCATGCCAGCCAGGCCTCGCTGACCGGCTTTGTCACCAACCTTCAGGACGGTCGCGTCAAAGTCGTCGCGGAAGGCCCGGAACCGGACCTGCAGGCCTTGCTCGACTGGTGCAGACAAGGACCACCGGCCGCCAGCGTGACGCACATCAGCCTCGAAAAGCACCCCGCCCAGGGCGGCTTCGAAGATTTCAGGATCCGTTGACCGGCCGATCAAAACCCGCTTCTTTCGCCTCGGGTCTTGCGAAATCCGGCGAAACCCATTAGAGTTTGCGCCCTCAGATCAGCACGCTGATTTGAAACAGTTTATTGGAGAGGTGGCCGAGTGGCTGACACCAAGGCCGGAACGGCCGACTGAACGTCGGAGCACAGCGACGACGGCCCCTGGAGTTTACGGAAGGGGTGAGGCACGCAGTGCCGAATAACGCGCACGCCTGGAAAGTGTTCATTTGCCCCGGCAAATGGCATTGCGCAAGAATCAGGGCAACAGTTTACTGGAGAGGTGGCCGAGTGGCTGAAGGCGCACGCCTGGAAAGTGTGTATACGTTAATAGCGTATCGAGGGTTCGAATCCCTCTCTCTCCGCCAATACAAAACCCGGCTGCAAGCCGGGTTTTTTATTGGCCGATAAAGTGGATGAGAACCCTCGGGTTCGACCGGAGCAGGCTACGTCAGGATATCCGAATCGAGCATGACGCAGTTTTTGCCCTCCGATTTTGCCAGATAAAGCGCAACATCCGCGCGTTTGAGCAGGGTGTTAACCGAGGAATCCGATGGTTTCGCACAGGTCGCACCGACGGACACCGTAAACGAGAGCGGCTCGCCCTGCTCGGTACTGACCCGAACCTGAGCCAGGGCATCGCGCAGGCGCTCGGCGGTCTCGCGCACATCGCCCTGGGATACCCCGGGCAGAAGCGCCACGAACTCCTCCCCGCCCCAGCGCCCCAGAATGTCGATTTTTCGCAATGTTCTTACACAACAGTCACCAACCGCTCGCAGCACCAGGTCGCCGGCGTGGTGGCCGTGGGTATCATTAATGGCCTTGAAATCATCAATGTCGAAAAAAAGCAGCCCCATCGGCGCTTTGAGTCGCTGACAGGTCTCGAACTCGATATCGGCAAGTTTGTCGAAATGGCCCCGGTTGCTCAGGCCGGTCAGGACATCCTTGTGGGCCTGGCGTATCAGTTCATGCTCCAGGGCCTTGCGGTCGGTGATGTCAACGAGCGTCGTCCGACTCTTCACAAAGCCCGAGTACTCATCGTAAATGGCGGTGCTGTTAAGCAGGACCGGCCGCCGGTTGCCGTTCTTCTCCACCAGCTCCAACTCGATGTCTTTCTGCACGCCAGACCGTTTGTAGTCACCAAAATTATCGGTGTAGACCGCCTGACTCTCCGGACTCAGGAAGTCGATAAAGGCCTTGCCGATGACTTCATCCCGGCTGTATCCCAGCCATGAGAGTTCGGTCCTGTTGATCTTGACGATCCGGCCCGCCCCGTCGACCGAGTGATAGCCGCAGGGCGCGTTGTTATACAGGTCGTCCAACTCAAGCACCGACTGTGTCAGCGCGGCTTCCTTGCTCTTGGCCTCGGTAAGGTCCCGGATGATGATGACCGTTCTCGGGTGCCCCTCCGCATCGACAAAGACGGCAGAGCTTGTCCACCCCGGGAACCGTCGGCCATCGCGGTGGATATAGATAAGTTCGCCCTCGGTGCGACCGGTCCGTTCACGCTCCTGAAGCATTTCAGGCAGTTGGACGCACTGTGAGAGATCAAGCAGGCCAGCCCGTCCGAGCGCGCATATCTCCGCTTCGGAATAGTCAAACAGACGACAGGCGGCCGGGTTGGCGGCCAATACCGGGCCGTCAGGCGCGGTATAGAGCACGGCGTCCATACTGAATTCAAACAGTGGCCGGTAAAAATCATCGC
>JAWVWU010000518.1:0-2330 GCA_033723595.1 Marinobacter sp.
AGGGTGACGTGGGGTCGAAACCGGCGCGCATCGCACGACAGGCCGTTCAGGCTGAGTTGCCGATGAACCTCGGCGTGCAGATGCATCAATTCGTCGGTTGGGTCTGCCGGCAGCCAGAGATGCCTGCTGCTCCGTGAGTTGCCCGGACACTCAGGCGAGCGCAGTTGCAGGGTGGGCGCAAACCCACGAACCTGCCGCAGGTCCCGGGCAATGGCGGTCTCGGTGGCCGGCTCCACCTGGCCGATAAACGCGAGGGTCAGGTGGAGCTGGGCGGCGCTCTGCCAGCGCACGTCGTTGATGTCCTCCCGCAGTGTCAGAATGTCATCAATGACCCGGCCGGGCAGCTCCAGTCCAACGAACAACCGTGGCATCAGCGCATGCGCTCCAGCAGTTCATTGATGGCGCGGGCAAAGGGCACGGGGGAGTCCTCCTGCAGGAAATGACCACCCTTGAGAGTAACGTGAGGTTGCCCGTGTGCGCCCGGGATGTGTGACTGCATGAACCGGTCGCCACCGCGCGTGATCGGGTCGCCGTTACTGAAGGTGGTCAGGAACGGTTTCCGCCAGGATTCAAGCACCTGCCAGGCACGGCGATTGGCGTCCGCAGCCGGGTCGTCCGGATGGATCGGGACGAGGCGTGGGAATGCGCGGGCACCGGCCTTGTATCGCCTGCCGGGAAACGGCGCGTCATAGGCCCGGCGCTCGTCCGGCCCCAGCGTGCGGAAGCTGCCCGCATTGACGATACGTGACACCGGAAACCAGGGGCTGTAGGTGGCGAAATTCCGCCACAGATGAAAGACCATCGGTACCTTATTGTCGCCCGTTGGCAGCATACCGTTGCCCACCACGATCGCCGCAAACCGGTCGGCCTGCTCGGCGGCGAGACGCAATCCGAGCAGCGAGCCCCAGTCCTGACACACCAGCGTGATGTTTGTCAGATCAAGCTGTTCCACGAACCGGGTCAGCCAGTTCATGTGCGCCTGGTAGCTGTAGTCGTCGACAGCGACGGGCTTGTCCGACTTGCCGAAACCGATCAGGTCCGGGGCGATGACCCGGTGACCGGCGGCCGCGCAAACCGGAATCATGTGGCGATAGAGGTAGGACCAGGATGGCTCTCCGTGGAGCATCAGAATGGGGTCAGACGTTGATGGACCCTCGTCGACATAATGCATGCGCAGGCCACCAACGTCGGTGTAATGGGGCTGGAACGGATAATCCAGCAGGCGCTCGAAGCGCGCATCGGGGGTGCGGACACAGTCCATGATTGGCTCCTCGTCACAGGTCGGTTCGCTGTTCGATAAACAGCGTTACAACAACGCTACCTATGATTACCGCCTGCCAACGGAAATTAAAGCGACTTGTTTACCATTCCCGAATGCTTGCCCCTATAATCCACCTGCCGGATTTCTGGCCCGGGGCGTTATCAGGGCCTAGTCTGAACTGGGACAGGCTTTCAACAGACCGGCGTGCTGGACGCGGCGTCCGGAGAGCGGGTCTCTGACGCAACTTGAAAAAGAGGGTTGATGTGGATTTTGCAACACTGATCGGTTTGGTGGGGGCGATCACGGTGATCGGTTCGGCGATCGTCCTGGGAGCCTCCAGTGACGTGTTCTTCAACGTGCCGTCGTTGTTGATCGTGGTCCTCGGCAGTTTGCTGGTGGTGCTGGCGAAGTTCAGCATTGGGCAGTTCCTCGGAGCATTCAAGGTCGCGGCCCGGGCGTTTTCGTTCAAACTTCCGGATACCGAAGAAGCCATCGCGGAAATTATCGAAATTGCACAGGTGGCTCGCAAAGGCGGTGTCCTGGCGCTTGAAGGCCGCGAGTGCAGCTCTCCCTTTCTCAGTCAGGGTGTCCAGATGCTGATTGACGGCCAGTCGGCCGAGACCGTGGGCGACCTGCTCAAAAAAGAACGCGTGTTGACGCTGGATCACAATCGCCTGGGCGCAAAAGTGTTCACCGCCCTGGCCGACGTGGGTCCGGCCATGGGCATGATTGGCACCCTGGTGGGGCTTGTCCAGATGCTGTCCAACATGGAAGACCCCAAGTCCATCGGGCCGGCCATGGCGGTAGCGTTGCTGACCACGCTCTACGGTGCGGTACTGGCAACCATGATCTGCAGCCCGATTGCCGATAAGCTGAACCTGCGGATGACCGAAGAGGCGCGGATGCAGGCGCTTTGGATTGACGCGCTGATGGCCATCCAGGAAGGCAAGAATCCGCGCATCATCGAACAACTGCTGACCAGCTACCTGCCGCCCAATAAACGGGACAAGTCCCAGTCGGGCGCCGAGCCAGCCGCCACGGACTGACGCTGTGACCCGGCACGCCAGAG
>JAWVWU010000519.1:0-2327 GCA_033723595.1 Marinobacter sp.
AGTGCCGATCAGGTAGAGGGGCTGCTCGGTGATCTCGTGGGTAAAACGCTGGATGATCCGACGGCCGCTATTGGTCAGTTGCTGAATATCCCGGTGGATGATCGCTCGCTCGAACGGGCCATTGGCTCCGGTATGCGCGGCTCGACCTTCTCCATACAGCTGCCGCTCCGGCCGGATAGCAACGGCGGTTACCACAAGTCAGAGTTCCTGACCGCGGGTGGCGTCCCGACCTACGTAGCGGGCGGCAGTCCGGGCGGTTATCTGCCGGTGTCGTCATCGCGTATCGATACGGTGGTCACAAACGGTGCTGATATGGCCTACCAGTCACGCCTGACCGGTTCGCTGAACCAGCCGCGCTGGTACGGATCGGGTGTCATGATGCCGGATAACAGCGTCATGGTGTTCTCTGGTGGCACCCGGGACGGTGTTGTGGCAACCGGGCTCGAGGGTGCCATTATTCAGGCAGAGCGTTTCGATCTTGAAACGGAAACCTGGAAACCCATGGCGTTGGCCCACCGCGAGCGGACTTACCACAACACGGCAGTATTGATGACCGACGGCCGGGTTCTGGTCGGCGGGCATTCGCCGATCAACACAGCGTACCTGTCGTTCGTCAACCTGGACGAGCTGGGCTTTGCGGACTATGCCGGGCGTGATCCGTCGTTCGAGATTTACACGCCGCCATACGCAGCCCGTGATGATCGGCCCACGATTGAAAAGGCACCGGTCGCATTGCTGACCAACGGTGGCCAGTTCGATATCCGCACCGACCGGACGGACATCGATCAGGTCATGCTGATTCGGCGCAAGGCCACCACCCACCTGGTCGATGGAGATCAGCGTACCGTGGTGCTGCCGATCATTGATCGCAGCAACCAGAAGGTGACCGTCAAGATGACCAGCAACCGGGCCGTTCTGCCGGCAGGCCAGTATATGTTGTTTGTCAGCTACAAGGCTGACGATGGCATGCGTTTGCCCTCGGTCTCCACGCCGGTGAGCGTACTTGCCGATCCGGGTAACCCGTCCGGGCCCATTGCCCAGCAGCTGGAGCCGGCGCCGGAGGACTCAGGCAGCGGTGGCGGATTGCTCAGCGGTCTGCTTAACAGTGGTAATAATGGCGGTTCACTGCTCGATCCGGTCTTTGATCTTGGCTCGGGCGGTATCAGTGCCGTACCGACCTTGGGTCAGCTTCAGGACGGTACACCGCAACTGTTGAATGAAGCCGGTGTTGCAGTTGAGGGCGGAGCCTCGGTACTGCAACAGACTGTGAACGGCACCCCGGTGGCGTTGCAGGGCCTGATTGTCGACTTCACCAGTCTTGCCGGTCTGTGATGATGAGTGTTTTCACTCGGAGCCTCCCCCCCAGGGGGGGGCTTTTCCTGACCCTGGTCACGGCCTGCCTGCTGGGCCCGCTCTCGGCTTACGGTCACGGCGCCGACTCCAGCGAGGGCGGCGGTAAGGTCGTGGCCGTGCTTGATCCATTGCCATCGGCGCTGTCGTCCCTGCGTGTGCAACTCCGCAAGACACTCGCACCCCAGTTGCTGGTTGGTAACCCCACGGACAAGCCGCTGTTCGTGCTGGACAGAGCAGGGCGGAGCTTCCTGCGCATTGGTCCTGACAAAACCGAAGGCGATCTGGGCGCGGCCGCGTTCCATCGCTCGTACACGCTGATGGCTCCCGGTGCGATTCCGGCCGACTCGTCCGGCGAGCCGCGCTGGTCGGTTGTCGAGGCCAGCCCCAACTGGGGCTGGTTTGACCTGCGGCTCAGAACCAGCCCAGTCGAGGTACCACACCGGGTCGTGGATGCGGCCCGGCGCGCAAACGTCGGCCACTGGTCTATACCGGTGCGATGGGGAGATATCGACAGCGCCATCTCAGGTCACTTCGAATACCTGCCACCAGCGAACGGCATTATGCAGGCAACCGTGCTGGATGTGGGTGCACTGCAAGGCCTGGCAATGGTCCGCGCCATGCCTGGCAGCGGCCGCCCGGGGCTGTTTGTGTCGTATCGTGGTCAGCAGGCGGCGACGCTGATGGGCGAGCAGAGTGAACCGTTCCTGCGTTTCTCACCACAGGGTGTGGAAGCAAATCGTCACAGCCGCACCTGGGCCCGGATTGCGCCGGCCGGTGCGCCCGGGTTCGTAGACGGCGATGACCAGAGCAAAGCGCTCTGGGCGACGATTTCGCGGAGTCAGAGTTTTGGCTGGATTGAACCGCGCGCGGCCTATGCCGGTTCCGTGGAGAACCGGACACGGCGCAATGTGGTCAAGCGCTGGCAAATACCCGTTCGTATCGGCGACCGGAAAAGTTTGATCACGGGACAGACC
>JAWVWU010000520.1:0-2325 GCA_033723595.1 Marinobacter sp.
GTGGCCAGCGTGCCGGCGGCCAGTTTTTCGCCCCAGGGGGACGATTCTCTGACGATCAACGGTGTGACTTTCACCGGTCTGACCACCACCACGGCACTGAGGGATGCCATCAATGGCAGCACCGACCCCGCGTTCGATGCCATTTCGGCCAGCACCGATGTCAGCGGCAACCTGACGATCACGTCCCTGAACGATGACCTGGCATTCTCTGCCAGCGATGGCGGCACCGGTGGCGGTCAGATCGTGGTGAACGGCGCCAAGTTCCAGGACCTGGATCTGGCGGGTGGGGTGACCAGTGCGACCGTTGCCAGCGGTCAGCAGGCGTTCAATGAGCTGATCTCCGAATCGCTCAAGAACCTGGACAATGGGCAGGAGAGTATTCTCAAGGTGCAGACCGAGCTCGGCGGGCGCCTCAACGCGGTCGACTCCACCCGCGCGTTCCTGGAGGATTCGTCGGTTTACACCAAGGGCATCCAGTCGGATCTGCGCGATGTGGATTACGCCGAGGCGGTCAGTCGGCTCAGTTTCCAGAGCTTCATTCTGCAGGCCGCCCAGCAGTCGTTCGCGAAGGTATCCCAGCTGTCGCTGTTTGATCGGCTATGACCGGTGGGCGAGGGCGGTTAACGCCGCCCGGTAGTTGCTTTCACAGACCACGTCAGTATAATCCCGTCACTCTCAACGGCCCCGGTCCTGAGGCCTGGCAGGTGAGCTGACTCGACCGGCTTATTCTGTGAAACCGGATCCGGCTCGACAGGCCGGCACGGTTGAACCTCCGGACGGCATTTTGTAGGTTGAGAATCCTTGGCGGTGTGGTGAAATTGGTAGACACGACGGATTCAAAATCCGTTGCCTTCACGGGCGTGGCGGTTCGAGTCCGCCCACCGCTACCACATTATTGACCGCGATCAGCGGTGTCAGTGAATAGCCTTCCCATGAACGTCTCGGACTTTTATTTTGAGCTTCCGGATGATCTGATTGCGCGGTACCCCCTCGCGCAGCGCAGTGCGTCCCGTCTGTTGACGCTGGACGGTGTGACCGGACAAACCAGCCATCGTCAGTTTCTTGACCTGCCCTCTTTGCTCGAGCCCGGCGACCTGCTGGTTTTCAACGATACCCGGGTGATTCCGGCCCGCCTGTTCGGCCATAAGGAGACCGGCGGCCAGGTTGAAATCCTGGTTGAACGGGTCACCGGCGAACACAGTCTGCTGGCCCATGTCAGAGCGTCCAAATCCCCCAAGGGCGGCCAGACGCTGATTCTTGAAGACCAGTCCCGTCTGACCATGCAGTCCCGTTCCGGTGCCCTGTTCGAGTTGACCAATGACGAATCCGATGAGCCGATTCTGTCGCTGCTTGACCGCATCGGGCACATGCCGCTGCCGCCGTACGTCGATCGGCCTGACGAAGGCAGCGACCGGGAGCGGTATCAGACGGTTTACGCCCGGGAAGCAGGGGCGGTTGCCGCCCCCACGGCGGGCCTGCATTTCGACGAGCCGCTGCTGGCGACGCTGGCTGAAATGGGCGTGGAGTCAGCGTTCGTGACTCTGCACGTGGGCGCCGGCACCTTTCAGCCGGTGCGCGTCGATAACGTGGAAGAGCACGTGATGCACAGCGAGATTGCCCATGTGCCCGCGGCCACGGTCGACGCGGTCGCCCGCACCCGGGCGCGCAACGGCCGGGTCATCGCGGTCGGCACGACGTCGGTGCGATCCCTGGAATCGGCCAGCCATGGCGGAGTGCTTGAACCCTTCCAGGGCGAGACGGATATTTTCATCTACCCCGGTTATCGGTTTCAGTGTGTGGATGCCATGATCACCAATTTCCACCTGCCGGAGTCGACGCTGATGATGCTGATCAGCGCGTTTGCGGGTCGCGACCGGGTGATGGCTGCCTACGCCGAGGCCATTGCCAGCCGCTATCGGTTTTTCAGCTACGGGGACGCCATGTTCATTACCGGACAGGCTGCCAGCCTCGGTGCCGGGGGTGCCCCATCAACGTCAGGAGAAGCGCGGTGAGCGACGGTTGTTTCATGCAGTTCGAGAAACTCGCGGAAGACGGCAAGGCCCGTCGCGGACGACTGACGTTTCCCCGGGGCGTGGTCGACACGCCAGCATTCATGCCGGTCGGCACCTACGGTACCGTCAAGGGCATGCTTCCGCGCGACATTGAAGGCATTGGCGCACAGATTATTCTCGGTAATACCTTTCACCTGATGCTCCGGCCCGGCACAGAGGTCATCAAGGCCCACGGGGACCTTCATGACTTTACCCAGTGGTCCGGGCCGATCCTCACCGATTCTGGCGGCTTCCAGGTATTCAGCCTGGGCGA
>JAWVWU010000521.1:0-2323 GCA_033723595.1 Marinobacter sp.
ATACTCGCCCAGGCCGTTTACCAGCTTTTCCGGTGGGTAGGCACAGGCGGCGTTGATGTCGGCGGCGTACTCGGTCAGCATGACAAATTCGGCGATGGCCGGATGCCGTTGCCGCGTGAAGGCGGTGAAGTCGCGCTCGACGAAGGCCCGGGTCATTTCGCGGGCGCGGTCGGCGCGGAAGTTCATGAAGATCACCGCATCGCCATCGTTGATCGTAGCGTCCGGCTCGTTGCTGTCCTGGATCCGGGTGGGCTTGACGAACTCATCGTTTTCGCCGCGCTCGTAGGCTTGCTCGAGACCCTCGATGGCGGTTTTGGCGGTGAACTCGGCGTCACCGGTCACCATCAGGTTATAGGCGGCCTCAACCCGGTCCCAACGGTTGTCACGATCCATGGCAAAGTAACGTCCGACGATCGAGGCCACGCGGCCCACGCCCAGGGACTTCATCTTGGCCGCCGCTTTCTTCAGCGACGGTTCGGCGCTGCGGGGTGGCATGTCGCGACCATCCAGGAAGGCGTGGATGTAGACCTGCTTCGCGCCCCGGGCCGCGGCCAGATCTGCCGCCGCCAGAATATGGTCCTCGTGGCTGTGGACGCCGCCGGGGGAGAGCAGGCCCATGAGATGGACCGCGCGATCCTGTTGCACGGCCTTGTCAATCGCGTCGCACAGTACCTGATTGCTGGCAAAGGTTCCGTCATTCAGGTCTTTGTCGATGCGGGTCAGATTCTGGTAAACGACGCGGCCGGCACCGAGATTCATATGGCCGACTTCGGAGTTGCCCATCTGGCCTTTGGGCAGGCCCACGAACATGCCCGACGTGTTGATCAGGGTTTTGGGCTGGTGCTGCCAGATGCGGTCCCAGAAGGGTGTGCGGGCGTTGCTGATGGCATTGTCCTCGCTCGGGTCACGGTAGCCCCAGCCATCGAGAATAATCAGTGCAGTCGGCTTGCGCGTTTCGGTCATCACTCAATCCGGTCGGTTAGGAAATTGGCTGCGGTGATTCTAACCGGTTTGGCCGACTCAGGCTATGCACGCCGCCTTCTGTCACTGGCCGCGGGTGTGTATAATCCGGCCAAACAAATCAGCAGGGTTTTTTAATGGAAAGGTTTCTTGAGTTCGCCGTAAATCACTACATTCTGGTTGCGATATTTGTCGCGTTGCTGATTGCACTGCTGCTGCTCGAGTCCATGAAGGGCGGCAAGAAAGTGTCGCCGCAGGAAGCGGTCAGTCTGATTAACCGGGATCAGGCCGTGGTGGTCGACATCCGCGAGCGCAAGGAAGTCAAGGAGGGTCGTATTACCGGCTCGATCCACATGCCCTTGAACAACCTCAAGGACCATCTGCACGAGCTCAAGAAGCATGAGGGCAAGCAGATCATCGTGGTGGACAAGATGGGCCAGCATTCCGCAGGTGCCGTCAAACAGCTCAACGAGGCCGGCTACGCCAACGTCACCCGCCTGAACGGCGGGATTAACGAATGGCGCGCCGCCAGTCTGCCGCTGGTCAAGAAGTGACCAGAGGCAAGTTCGCGTCTTGAATTGCACGCCAAACTGCCGCACTGTTTCACATCAGCAAACGGCGACTCCGGCTACACTGCTGTGTCCGACGCACGGCAGGGTTGCGGTCGGGCCGCCACAAACAGGTGACTCCTGAATAGACCGACGGTTTGAGAATACCGGCTCGCGTCGAGCGGCTGGCCGGTTGTCAGGGGGTGCTGTAACAGGGCCGAGCATGGCCCATTCCGACTGAGACTGAAAGGATTGAACATGGCTGACAATCAGCAGGCCGCAGGCAACGAAAACAACGACCAACCGCAGTTTGCGCTCCAGCGGATCTATGTGAAGGACCTGTCCTTCGAATCGCCGAATTCACCGGTGGTATTCCAGGAGCAGTGGAAGCCGCAGGTCAACCTGGATCTGAATACCACGCACTCCAGGGTCAGTGATAATCAGTACGAGGTGGTGCTGTCGCTCACGGTAACCTCGAAGATTGAAGACAAAGTAGCGTTCCTTGTGGAAATCCAGCAAGCCGGAGTTTTTCTGGTCAAGGGGATTGAAGGGCCGCAACTGGGCCAGATGCTGGGCGCCTATTGTCCGACCATTCTGTTCCCGTACGCCCGGGAAGCCATTGACGGAATCGTCAGCAAAGGCAGTTTCCCGGCGTTGATGCTGGCACCGGTCAATTTCGATGCCATCTACGCCCAGGCCGTGCAGCGTCAGCAGGAAGAAGCCAAGGGTCAGAACGCCGAAGAACAGACCCACTGATCCGTTCATGACAACACCGGCAGCGGGCGCCTTTCCTGACGGATGATGGCGCCTGCTGA
>JAWVWU010000522.1:0-2323 GCA_033723595.1 Marinobacter sp.
CAACAGGGACTGCTGACCTCGCAGGGCATCGATCAGCGTGGACTTGCCCGCGCCATTGGGTCCGAGCAGCCCGACCCGGGTGCCCGGCAGCAGGGTCAGATTGAGGTTGCGCAACACCACCGTGTCGCCGTGACCGGCCTGGGCACCCCGAACCGACAACAGGGGGTTGGATACTTTCTCCGCGGCCGGAAACCGGAAGCTGAACGGCGAATCAACGTGCGCCGGCGCGATACGTTCCATTCGCTCCAGGGCTTTGACCCGACTCTGCGCCTGCCTCGCCTTGGTCGCCTTTGCCTTGAACCGGTCGATAAAGCGCTGAATTTCCTCGATACGCGCCTGCTGGCGCTCATAGCCCGCCTGCTGCTGGGCCAGACGTTCACTGCGCTGACTCTCGAACGAGGAGTAGTTGCCGGTGTAGGCGACCAGGCGCTGCTGATCAAAGTGCACCACGTGCGTGGCCACCCGATCCATAAAATCCCGGTCGTGAGAGATAAACAGCAGCGTGCCCGGATAGCGCCGCAACCAGTTTTCCAGCCACAGACAAGCATCCAGGTCCAGGTGGTTTGTCGGTTCGTCCAGTAACAGCAGGTCGGACGGCCGCATCAGTGCCTGCGCCAGATTGAGACGAATACGCCAGCCGCCGGAAAACGACGCGACAGATCGCTCGACGTCCTCATCGCTGAAGCCCAGGCCACGAATCAGCGCCTCGGCGCGACGGCCCGCCGACCAGGCCTCGTGCACATCGAGCTCGCCGTGCAAACGGGCCATTGCATTGTCGTCGCCAGCCGCTTCTGCGGCGGCCAGCTCAGCTTCCAGCCGCCGCAACTCGATGTCACCGTCCAGCACGAAGTCCCGGGCCGTGCGGGACGAGGCCTCGAATTCCTGGGCCATGTGAGCAATACGGCAGCCGCCCGGTAGCGACACCTGGCCCGCCTCCGGGGACAACCCGCCCAGCAGCAGCTGGAACAGGCTGGATTTGCCGGCTCCGTTGGCGCCGACAATGGCGACTCGCTGACCCGGCTGAATCGTGACGCTGGCCCGTTCTAGCAACCAGACGCCGCCCCGTTGTAAACTGAGATCTGTTATCGTAAGCATCGCTGTATTCTAACAGGGAACCGTTTGTGTCTGTTATCGTCAGATCAGGCAGCGAGCGAATTTATGCGCCCGACCACGGGAGATGACGCCGTCGACTACCCTGCGCTACCGCGTGTTCCGGAATCGCTGGACCTGGAGTCGCCGCTCTGGCAGTTTGCGCTCACGTTCTGGCAGGACAGCGATATCGAACAGACCTGTCTGAGCCTGCAGAGTCGGGGCTGGTCTGTTACGCGTCTGCTGTGCGCGGCCTGGCTCGCCGGCCAGGGCGTACCGCCCTGCCCGGAGCCGGAAGCCGTCGCCCATTGGCGACACCAGGTGACCGGGGTCATACGCGCGTTACGGCAGCGCCTGCCCCGAGAGCAGTCGCCCGCAGGGGGCTTGCGAAAAGCCCTGGCGCAGGCCGAGCTCAAAGCAGAGCAACTGGAACTGGCGTTGGCCTTTCCGCTGCTGTCCGTTCACATTGAGCGGTCCAGCCAGGCAAAAACCGCCGACAGCGAACTGATCCGCGCCCATTTTTACAGGTCGGCACCGGACAGCAAGACACTGGACAGGGACACCAAAAGTTTGATTGAGGTTCTGATTCAACGCGTGCAACGCGACACCAACCAGCGCAGCGAGACCCGGTCATGATCATGCGCTGGCTGATCCGCCTGGCCTTTCCGGCCCTTGGCCTGCTGTTGCTGCTGATTCTGTTCGGCATCCACGATCCAGAGCCCTCGACCGGCAAGCCCGACACGACAACCGAGACCGCCGATATGCCCTCGTTCGAAGGGCTGGTTCCGACGCCGGTCGATAAAGAGGGCCCTGAAATCGTGTTCAAATGGCGGGACACTGACGGCAGTTGGCATTACGCAGACCGGCCGCCTGCGCGGGGTGCCTGGAACGCACTGGCGATCGAGCCGGGTCCCGACGGCGCCACACCCGAGGACACCAAAAAGCCCGGCACGGATGACTGGCAGGCCCCCTACTCTGCGCCGTTTGCCCTTGACGCTGCACCGTTCCAGTCACGAGACCCCCACGTCCGTAACGACACCTGAATCCGGGCTCCGGGCAGCTCATCAGCCACCCTTCCTTTGGCCCGGCAGCCATCTCTCTGGCGACATCCTTACTGCTTCTTTAGTGGCGTCTGCCGAACAAACCGGTTACCTTTTGGCAGTATTCAACCAATGGCATCAAGAGTAAGGGACCGTTTCATGAAAAAGACGTTTATCGCCCTGGCCATCACCGG
>JAWVWU010000523.1:0-2319 GCA_033723595.1 Marinobacter sp.
AGCGCGCCCGGCCTGTCCATGATTCAACGTGGGCGGAAACCCCCGGCACGATCTGCGTTGCAGCGTGTGCGGTAAGGTCGTCAGGCGTACGTCGCCCACCCAATGATGTCGCTCATGTTACACCGTAGCAGTTCGTGGAAGTTATTAGCGATTTGTCAAAGACCAACCGGAGAACGGGCGCCAGGCTGTGGTCCGGTCTCGCTTCAATTCCGTGATCCGGATTGGGCGGACAGGGCATAGATGGGAGCGTAGGACACCAGGCGCTCGGGATCGGTCAATCCGCCGCTGCGGGCCTTGCGGTCGGCCCGTCGATTGGCATCGTAGCCAGGGAGGGCGCCGATTCGGACCGGTTCCCGGGGATTGATGACGATAAGGGGCGTGTGTGCCTCACGCAGGACGGTCGGCTGGTTGACCCGTTCGCCCCGTTCACGCGCTTTGTCCCGGTCCCGCCGCTGCTCCTCCGTCAGCCGAAAGCGTACGTTCGCCAGGGGTCGGACGTTAAGCGGCCGGCGATGTCGCAAGGGCGTTGTCGAGGGTAATGATCGCAGGCGGGCGATGTCATGATCGATCCTCACCGTCCAGGGAATGCCGTCATCGTATCGCGCCGGGTTGATGGCCTTGTACCGTTCGAGCACCGCACAGGCCTGCTCAACCGTCAGTTTGCGGATCTCGGTCTTGTAGCCCCAACTGAACGTGACGGACTGTATGTCCGGCGGACAGAGCAGGGCGGTCAGCCGTCGCGTCAGCTGCAGCTGTATCAGCATGGGGTAGCGGCTGTGGATCAGCTCGAACCGGTCATTGCGGCTGCCCAGTTCAGGAATGACTGACAACATCCGGGCTTTGAGCTCGTTGCAATGCTCGATGGCTGCCAGCAGCCGGGCCGGTTCATCGGTGTGAACAACCACCGCCCCGGGCGTGCGATGAACCTGCTTGGTGCTGTAACCAGGCACGCCATACCAGTCGGTCAGTGAGGCCATTAACGCTGCCATCACGTCTGGCGCGGGTGTCTCGGTCACAGCGATGTCCGTGACTGGACGACCTTCGTCTTCCTGCCGGACACGGGGAATGCTGAACGTTCGGCCGGTCCCGTCGTGACATCGGCTGAGTAAGGCGTTCACCGTATCGCAGGCTTCTTCCAGCAATTCGATCTGCCGGGTAAAGCGGTTCAACGCGTCCAACTGGGCGGTGGAATAGCTCATATCAGTCTGCAAACCTGCGGTGACATCCGGGTTGATCTAAAAATATACCAACATGCCATGATTTCAGCAAACAGACGAGGTGCCCGCGACCTCGGTGCAGCCCTGGCACTCCGTTTCCTTTAGGTCACGGGACTGGACAGGCGAGATTACGGGCCAGGGAGTGGTATGAACTCGTCCTCGTCGCCCGGAACAGTTGGAAACAAGCCGTTTTGCCAGTCGCGTTTGGCCTGGTCGATCCACTCACGTCGACTGGCCACAAAATTCCACTCGATGTGACGCCTGCCAAACCGCTCCCCGCCGATGATGGCGATTCGGGAGGGAACAGTTGCGGTGAGTTCGACGCTCACGGTCGGCCTGATGATGGCCATGGTGTGTTCAGCCAATTCGGAGCCGTCGATCTGCAAGCCTCCGTTCGCGACGTAGACCGCACGGTCCTCGGCCTCCGGCATCACCAGTGTCTGTCCGGCGTCAAGGTAGGCTTCGACATATAACGTGTCGCTGAACGTCTGGACCGGCGAGGTCTGCCCGTAGGCCGAGCCCATCATGATTCTTACCGTTGCGCCGTTGACAGTGGCAGCCGGGATGCTGGCATCGGGGTAGTGGTAGAAGGCCGGCTCCATAGCCTCTACGCTCTCTGGCAGCGCGAGCCAGAGCTGCAATCCGTGCAGCGTATGGGCGGTTTCGGTGATTTCAGGACGTTCCCGCTCCGAATGAACGATGCCACGCCCAGCCACCATCAGGTTGATATCCCCGGGTCTTATAAGCTGGACGCTGCCGAGCGAGTCCCGGTGCAGAATTTCTCCTTCGAAGAGGTAGGTGACAGTAGCGATGCCGATATGCGGGTGGGGGCGAACGTTGATGCCCTGGCCCGCAGAAAAATGCGCAGGGCCCATGTGGTCGAAAAAAATCCACGGACCGACCATTTTCCGTTTTGCCGTCGGCAACGCCCGTCTCACCGAAAAAGCCCCAAGATCGGCCGACCGGGGTTTCAGAATCATCTCGATTGCTGAACACGGCGAATCCGTGGTGTCACAGGGTTGTTCGGGCGTATTGGCCAGGTTGCTCATGATCACGACTCCAGGTGTGGATAGGCGGCTGTCGCGCATCGGCAGCCCGGGCG
>JAWVWU010000524.1:0-2313 GCA_033723595.1 Marinobacter sp.
CCTGGCCCACATCCGCCAGCTCAGGGGGAAAAACCCGTCCCGCGCCGACAATTTCTGGCTGATTGAAATCAACCTCCTGGTCAGCAACGACCGCAAGGAACAAGCCCTGGAAGCGGCCAATACGGCGATCAAGGCTTACCCGGACAATGTCCGCCTGCTGTACGCGCGGGCGATGCTGAAAGACAGTATGGGCAATACCGCGGAGGCAGAGCAGGATCTTCGCGCAATCATTGAACAGCAGCCCGATAACGCCGTGGCCCTGAACGCGCTGGGCTACATCCTGGCCAACCAGGACGGTCGACTGACTGAAGCGGAAGACCTGATCAGTCGTGCACTCGCCCAGGACAAAAACAACCCGGCAATCATGGACAGTATGGGCTGGGTACTGTTCAGGCAGGGCCGAGTGGACGAGGCCCTGAATTACCTGCAGGCCGCCTACGATCAATTCCCGGATCCGGAAGTGGCCGCCCACCTCGGCGAAGCCCTGTGGACCAGCGGCCAGCGCGAAAAGGCCCGCAAGATCTGGCGCGACGGGCTGGACCACAACCCCGATGACGCCCTGATTCGCAGCACCATGGAACGTCTGGGAGCCGCGCCGTTACCGTGAAACTCGTCCGCACCACACTGGCGCTGACACTGGTACTGGCCCTGGCCGCCTGTGCCACGGCACCCATGACGCCGCTGCCAGACGGGCTCACGGAGCAGCCCCCGGCGGACTGGAGCCAACGCCAGAGCGCGCTGATGCAATTCCAGTATTGGCAATTAAAGGGCAAGCTGGCCGTTCACCAGCCATCCGACAGCGGAACGGCGGTCATCAATCGCTGGTCCCAGCACGCAGATCGTTATCAGTTGTCGCTGTCGTCGTCGTTCCTGGGTCTGGGCCATACCGAGCTGAGCGGTGTCCCCGGCTACATCGAGTTGACGCTGTCCAATGGCGAGACCTACCGCTCCGCTGATCCACAAGCCCTGATCCGTTCGGCAACCGGCTGGGCATTACCGATTGACAGCCTGGTCTGGTGGATTCGCGGGCTGCCCGAACCCGGTACGGATTACCGCTTGTTGTTCGATACCACTGGCAAGCTGGCCGCCATCCGGCAGCAGGGCTGGGAGATCCGTTACAACCGCTGGCAACCGTTTGTCGACGACACCCCAGCCCTGCCCGCCCTGATCACGGCCCGCAAGGGTGACAAGCGGGTCAAACTCGCGGTCACCAGCTGGCAGGCTCTCGGGAATGGCAAACCATGAGCCTGACCCTGCCCGCGCCGGCCAAACTCAACCTGTTTCTGCACATCAACCGGCGGCGACCGGACGGCTATCACGAGCTACAGACGCTGTTCCAGTTTCTCGACGCGGGCGACCAACTGACCTTTACCCGGCGCCCGGACGCCGCGATAACGCTCGGCCCGGATATTCCGGGGCTGCCCGCAGGCGACAACCTGGTGATGCGCGCTGCCGAGCGACTCCGAACCTTCGCCGGTCGCCCCGAACTCGGTGTTGATATACAGCTCGACAAACATCTGCCCATGGGCGGCGGACTCGGTGGCGGCAGTTCGAACGCCGCCACCACATTGCTGGGCCTCAATCAGCTCTGGCAGTTGAATCTGTCGATCGACACCCTCGCCGCACTCGGCCTCGAGCTGGGCGCTGACGTACCTGTCTTTGTCCGCGGTTTCGCGGCCGTGGGCGAAGGCATCGGTGAAAAGCTGACGCCGGCGACACCGCCCGAGGACTGGTTTGTCGTGCTCAAGCCGGCCTGCAGCGTCAACACCGGGCTGATTTTTTCCCAGCAAGGGTTGACAAGGAACACCCCGAGAATCAAAATAGCGCCCGCTTTTGAGGGAGACGCCTCGAGGTACCGAAACGACTGTGAGGACACAGTTCGATCACTGTATCCTGAGGTCGACCGTAGCCTGGAATGGCTGTCACAATTCGGACCTGCAAGATTAACCGGAACCGGGGCTTGCATATTTGGACGTTTCCCGACAGAATCCAACGCCCAAAAAGTCTGGGCAAGCAAACCTTCCGGCATTGACGGGTTCGTCGCTAGAGGGGTGAACATTTCACCTCTACACCGAAAGCTGACAGAGCTAAGATAATGCCAAAAAAGCACGATACTGGGGTGTCGCCAAGTGGTAAGGCAACGGGTTTTGATCCCGTCATGCGCAGGTTCGAATCCTGCCACCCCAGCCACCTTTCTCCCGCTTCTTCTGAATCCAACGCCGAAATTGAGAAGGATGCCGTCGTGTCCAAATTGATGATCTTTGCCGGTAATGCCCACCCGGAACTGGCTAAAAGCATTGCCCAGAAACTGCA
>JAWVWU010000525.1:0-2313 GCA_033723595.1 Marinobacter sp.
CCAGGACGTCCGCACTGACGACATGAAGTAAACCGCATTACCCGCTTTGCGCATTAACCGGGTTGAGCGTTGCGTCGTGAGTGAAGTTTGAGCGGCTTCATTCACCCTTTTTGACCGCAGATACTGTCTGCGGTTTTTTTTTGCCTGTCGATCAGGTTTGGATGGGATGCGGCCCGCGAAATCGCCATGATTGACAGGGGCGTGTTCTCGCGGCGTAGTGTAGGTTCGAAGCGTCGGGTGGGAATGCCCGTTCGGAGCGATCTGAGAAGAAGACGGAGGCGTTGTCACGGTGTGTGGCCGGTATAACATCATTGATTCGCCCGAGATTCGGGACTTGATGGAACAGCTGGGATTGCCTCTGTTCCCGGAAACGTGGCTGGACATCGCGCCGGGTGGTCGCGGGCAGATTGTCTACGACGGTGGTCGGGGGCGTACCCTGGTGGACGCCGTCTGGTCGTTGCTGATTGAACCGCATCCGAATGGCCAGGGCTACCGCCCGTCTCCCCGCTATAGCACGTTCAATGCCCGCGCCGGCAGCCTCGAGCAAAGCCCGTTATGGCGTAAACGGGTACACCGGCAACGCGCCATCATTCCCGCGTCGGGGTTTCACGAATGGACCGGACCGAAAGGGCACAAACAGTGTCACTACATTGCGCCGGTCGGCAGCGCCATAGCGTTCGCCGGGCTCTACGAACTGTGGGATTTTGACGGTGACTGTGTCCCGGCGTTCACCATCATCACGCTGCCACCCCATCCGCGCTTCAGCCACATTCATTCGAAAAGCCTGCCATTGATGCTGCGTCCCGGTGACTTCGACGCCTGGCTGGATCCGGGCCTTACCAGCCTTGATCCGTTCCGGTCGTTGTTCGAGCCGCGTATCCGGACGCCGCTGCGGGTGACGCCGGTACGGTCACCGAGGGATCTGGCGAACGTGGGCGAGGAAGAGATTATCGATGCTGACTAGTCGTTAAAGCCCAGAAAGCGCGTGACGTTGCTGACCGGGCGACGTCGAGAAACCACGGAGTTTGCGATAAAGTCCTCGTCCGGCCAGCCCAGGGCGACGCAGGTGAGGATCACCTGATCATCCGGAATGTTGGCGATCTCGCGCACGACGGGGCTCTGCATGATGCCCTGGCCGTTGATGACGGCGCCGAGGCCTTTGCTCCAGGCGGCCAGCACCAGGCCGTAGGTCATCGCACCGGTATCAAAATGGGCAATGGTGTTTTTCAGCAGCGAGCGATCAAAACAGACGACGACTGAGACCGGCGCGTCGAATTGCCGGAACCCTCGCATCACCCAGTCCTGCCGCCGCTCGGCATCGTGGCGCTCAATGCCCATCGCCTCAAACAGTTGGACCGCGATTTCGATCTGGCGCTTGCGATGCTCGCCCTCGTAGGCGCTGTAGTCCTCGATCTCCCGGCTGGGCGGTGTGCCATCGAGCATGCGTTCCGTGTTGCCTTGCCGAACCCGCTCAAGCGGCTCGCCGGTAAGGATATGAAGGTGCCAGGGCTGGGTATTCATGGAGGAGGGAGCGCGGTTGGCCAGCGCGATGATGTCCTCCAGAAGTTCCCGCGAAACCGGTTCATCCTTAAATCCGCGGATAGAACGCCGCTCCTTCATTGCCTGGTCAAGTCTCATCGTTCAACCTTTTGTCAGTTCATTACGTCATTGGTCGCGGGCGATCGGGGCCCGGACGATCTTTCCCGGTCGCCACACGCGTGCACGCCGCGCAGGCCTGATTCGCAGAATGGAACATGATTTCGTTTAAGCTGCGCGGGGACAGCCTATCGTGAAGTGCCTGAAAGTAAAAGCAGAGGCTTGATGAACGGTGGCCGTGGGGCGGGGAAGTGTATGGACGGTGACCCATGGACAGAATGTAAAAACCCCGCGGTGCCAGCCACTCCCTGGCCAGTCACAACGCGGGGTCGGTGTTTCTGCCATCCGACATCCGTATCGGCAGTGAGCTCCGGTCGTCCTGACCAAATGCTCTGGAACCAGTATACCGCCGGGCTGATTCGATCCAACCAGCTATCGCTCAAAGCTCTGTGAGCCATGTCTTACGCGCTGGCGGAAAATGTCAGTGCAAGGCCGGAGTGGGACTGTGGTGGTGAACCGGGGCCCGCCCTGGGGTGTCTGTTTCCTATCCCTGAAACGAAAAAAGCCCCTGAAACAGGGGCTTTTAAGCGGTTGTTTGGTGGAGACGGCGGGAATTGAACCCGCGTCCGCCAGTACTCTGCCTCGAGATCTACATGCTTAGTGTCCTTCTATTGATTTAATCTCAAACGACCCGAAGGCCAGGGTGTAAGAGACGAG
>JAWVWU010000526.1:0-2312 GCA_033723595.1 Marinobacter sp.
CGCCGTTCTCCCTGTTCCTGATTCCAGGCCAAGCCCTGGCGATTCAATCTCACGATCAGGCTCCCTGCTTTCCAGCCTGGTTGACCGCCAGCGAGATACTCGCGTAGCCGGCATCAACGCATGTGGACATGATTTTTTTCAGCAAGCTGTACGGCAGCTCGCGATCCGCCAGAATCGTAATCGGCCGGCCGGCCTCTGGTGCAGGCGTGGACGATCGCTGGGACTGATAGTCCAGTTCTGCTTTCAGCGTCGGCTCAATGTCGCCGTCAAACGACATCAGCGCCGCCCGCTTGAGCACGGGTCGCCCGTTCACCAGAATATCGTCATCGAGCACGGTCAGGGCGAGCACGTCCTGAGGCGTCTGCTCCGCGGTTGAATCCGGCAGCTTGATACCACTGTTGGGGCTTAGAACCTGCACATCGGACGACGAATTCACCATCAGGAAAAAGACCAGAATGGTGAAAATGTCCATTAGTGACACCAGGTTCAGCACACCGCGGGTCTTGCCACGCTTGTAATGCCGCTTGAGTCGGGCGGCTTTGGCTGATGTTTTCATAGCGGCTGTCCTCAGCTTTCGTTCACCACAGCCGGCGCATCGGCGATGGAAATCTCAGGGAACAGCTCGGCATCCACCAGGCTGCCGGCCACCACCGTTTTGAACGAGCGAACGGTATCCATAACGCTGACCAGCGTCTGATAATCGGTATCCTGCCTCGCCATGATCGTGATATCCCGCTTGTCGGGCACACGTGCCTTGACCGCCTGCATCACCTCACCCAGTTGTTTGAAATTCTGGCCCTGGTCGGTTGCGTCAATGGTCCGGATGATGCCGCCCTTGTTATCGGCGACCAGCAAGGCGTTATCCTGGATGATGACCTGGATCTGCAGGGTCTGGTCCGGGTCACTGGCCTGGCCGGCCTGCTCCGGAAAATTCAGCTCGATCACCCGCGTATGGGCAAACACCATGTTCAACAGCAGAACCGGGACCAGAACGATCATCAGGTTCATGAACGCGGTGATGTCCAGGTCGGCTTCGTGATGAAGTCGGCGATGCTTACGTCTCATGGTTTAGGCTCCGTGAAACCCGGTTGGGCTGCCGATCCTGCCTGTTCCGGCACGATCGGCGCGTCAGTCGGTGACAGGTCAGGCCGGGGAGCTCGCCGCTGCGGGTGTGGCCGCGCGTGGTGCAGACGGTTGCGCGACCGGGCCCGGTGCGACGGACGCTGCCGGTGCCAGATGGCCATCACTGACCAGGTTCAGCACCTTGATACCCGCCATCTCGAAACTGTCCACGATTTCGTTGGTCTTGGTCTGCAGAATCGAGTGGAACATCAGCAACGGTATCGCTGACATCAGACCGAACGCGGTGGTATTCATGGCCACGGATATACTCTGTGATAGCAGCGACGCTTTTTGTGCCGGGTCAGCCGAAGCGACGGCTGTGAACGCGGCAATCAGACCAATGATGGTGCCCAGAAGCCCGAGCAACGTCGACACGTTGGCCAGAGTCGCCAGGTACTGGGTCCGCTTTTCCAGGCGGGGCATCACTTCCAGCAGTCCCTCCTCCATTGCGTATTCAATCTCTTCCCGGGACTGCCGCCGAACCAGTCGCGCCAACCCGGCCCCGATCATGCTTGCCATTGCACTGCCGGAATCCTGGGCGTAAGCCAGCGCGCCCTTCAGATCTTTGCTGCTCAGCTTGTGATGAAGCTGCCTGAAGTCTTTGCGGTTAGTGTGCTTCTGGGCACTGAGATAGACGTACCGTTCAAGGGCAACTATCAGTCCGAGTAGCAGCACGATGGCTATCGGATACATGAAAAAGCCACCTTCCTGGAAAAAACGAATGGCTGTTTCGATCATGGTCTGGACACTCCCGGTTGCTTGGCTTGGAAATCGCTCGATTTCCGGTTCCCTGTTCATAGAGCCGTATCGCTGTCAGCCGACAGTGTAAAAGGCCCGCCCTCTGAAACGGGTGAGTTTGCGAAATACTTTGTTGCGTATTGTTGTCGGGTCGAACAGCACACAGGTCAAGTGTGACACAGCGCTCATTCCGGGTGTGCGACGCGCCCTGACCCCGAATCGCTCCCGGCCGGGCCGGCTTGAGCGCTGGGCTGCGCAGTCGGAAAACGCCGGTGATACGACAGCAGACGCTGGAACGACGCCCGCTCCAACGGTCTGAGCGAGCGGTCAATCATGAAATTGCCCCCGGGCCGATCCAGCGTCTCTATGGCGGGCGGCTGCCAGGGAATCAGGTAAAGCACGGTTGGCGACTCCTGGTCACCGAGAATGCGCGTGCCTTCGATTGTCAGCAC
>JAWVWU010000527.1:0-2310 GCA_033723595.1 Marinobacter sp.
CTCGGTCTGGGACGACCCGACCCGGGCCCAGGGGCTCGGAAAAGAACGGGCCGATCTCGAGTTGATCGTGAAAACGATCGATAACCTCACGTCCGGTCTGGACGACGCCGAAGGCCTGCTTGAAATCGCCGCCGAGGAAGAAGATCAGGGCACCGCGGATGAAATCATAGCCGATCTGGAGCAGCTGGATCAGCAGCTTCAGAAGCTCGAGTTCCGGCGGATGTTTTCGGGCGAAATGGATGCCAATAACGCGTATCTGGACATTCAGGCCGGGTCCGGCGGCACCGAAGCCCAGGACTGGGCCAACATGCTGTTGCGCATGTACCTGCGCTGGGGCGAGCGCCGCGGCTTCAAGACCGAGATCGTCGAATTGCAGGACGGGGAAGTGGCTGGCATCAAAAGTGCCACTATTCACATTCAGGGCGACTATGCCTACGGCTGGCTGCGCACGGAGACGGGCGTTCACCGGCTGGTCCGCAAATCACCGTTTGATTCCGGGAACCGTCGGCACACCTCCTTCTCGTCCGTATTTGTATCGCCGGAAGTGGACGACAGCTTTGAAATCGAGATCAACCCTGCGGATCTTCGGGTCGACGTGTATCGGGCATCCGGCGCCGGTGGTCAGCACGTCAACCGGACCGAGTCCGCCGTCCGCCTGACGCACAACCCGACCGGTACGGTTGTGGCCTGTCAGGCCGGACGCAGCCAGCATCAGAACAAGGACCAGGCCATGAAGCAGCTCAAGGCCAAGTTGTTCGAGCTGGAGATGCAGAAGCGCAATGCCGAAAAGCAGCAGATGGAAGACTCCAAGTCCGACATTGGCTGGGGTAGCCAGATCCGGTCCTACGTCCTGGATGACAGCCGGGTCAAGGACTTGCGCACCAAGGTCGAAACCAGCAATACCCAGGCCGTGCTGGATGGAGACATCGACAAATTCATCGAAGCCAGCCTGAAAATGGCCCTTTAACCGGGAGCGACTCCGAGGTGGCCCTGATCAGACGGGGGCCGACGAGCCAGACGGATCCAATTCTTTAGTGAGAGACCATGACCGACCAAACGCCGAATGCCGCCCAGCACGATGAAAACAAACTGATTGCCGAGCGCCGCGCCAAACTTGCAGAAATGCGGGCACAGGGAAACCCATTTCCGAACGACTTTCGCCGGGACAGCACGGCGGCGGGTCTGCTGGCCGAGTACGGCGATCACAGCAAGGAAGAGCTGGAGGCCATGGGAAAAACCGTTGCGATCGCAGGGCGCCTGATGCTCGACCGCAAGGCGTTCAAGGTCATTCAGGATATGACGGGCCGGATCCAGGTCTACGCCAGCAAGGACGTCCAGAAGTCCATCAAGCACTGGGATCTCGGCGATGTGGTCGGTGTTCGCGGCACCCTCTGCAAGTCCGGCAAGGGCGACCTGTACGTGATGATGGACGAATACGTCCTGCTGACAAAATCGCTGCGCCCGCTACCGGAAAAACACAAAGGCCTGACCGATACCGAAGCCCGCTACCGCCACCGTTATGTCGACCTGATGATGAACGAGGACAGTCGCCGGGTGTTCTATGCCCGTTCCCGGATCATCAGTGCCATGCGCCAGTATTTTACCGAACGTGACTTCATGGAAGTGGAAACGCCGATGCTGCAGGTCATTCCCGGTGGCGCGACGGCCCGACCGTTCGTTACCCATCACAATGCCCTGGGTATCGACATGTACCTGCGCATTGCCCCGGAGCTGTTTCTCAAGCGCCTGGTCGTGGGCGGCTTCGAGCGGGTCTTCGAGATCAACCGCAACTTCCGCAATGAGGGACTATCCACACGTCACAACCCGGAATTCACGATGGTCGAGTTCTACCAGGCCTATGCCGACTACAACGACCTGATGGACCTCACCGAAGACATGCTGCGCACCATTGCCCAGACGGTGTTGGGCACCACGCTGGTGTCCAATACCCGGACACTGGCCGACGGCACTGAGGAAACGGTCGAGTACGATTTCGGCAAGCCCTTTGAGCGCCTGACCGTCGTGGACGCCATCCTGCGCCACAATCCCGACATCAGTGCCGGGCAACTGAACGACGAAAAGGCCGCTCGCCAGGTCGCATCCGATCTGGGTATTCACCTGAAAGCGGGCTGGGGCCTGGGCAAGGTGCAGATTGAGATATTTGAAGCCACCGCCGAGCATCGCCTGATGCAGCCCACGTTCATAACCGAATACCCCAAGGAAGTCTCGCCGCTGGCACGATGCAAGGACAGCGATCCCTTCGTCACCGAACGCTTCGAGTTTTTTGTTGGCGGTCGTGAGATTGCCAAC
>JAWVWU010000528.1:0-2307 GCA_033723595.1 Marinobacter sp.
ACAGCAGACATTCCGGGACAGGGAAAATCCCTGACGCTCATGCAACGTAATGATGAGTTCTCGATCAAGATCGCGGGCATCGGCGGTGAGCTGATGAACAGCCGCCTGCATGGCTCCGAGGACGCCCTCGCCACGCTGCCCTGCGAACTGCTCTCCGGGTGCACGTCGCCGCGGGTGCTGGTCGGAGGGCTGGGCATGGGGTTTACACTGGCCGCGGCACTCGCTGCACTGGGGCCTGACGCCGAGGTGACCGTCGCCGAGTTGATTCCCGAGGTGGTGGACTGGAACCGGGGCCCGTTGGGCGCCGCTGCCGGTTATCCTCTGCACGATCCGCGCACCCGCGTCCACGTCGGTGACGTGGTGGCGCTGATTCAGCAGTCTCTTGGTGCGTTTGATGCCATCTTGCTGGACGTGGATAACGGCCCGGAAGGACTGACCCGCAAGGAGAACAATGCGCTTTACAACAACACCGGTCTACTGGCGGCCCAGGCCGCGCTGAAGCCGGACGGCGTACTGGCGTTCTGGTCGGCCGGTCAGGACCACGCGTTCACCGAGCGCCTGCGCCGCATCGGTTTTACCGTGGAAGCCATTACGGTCAGGGCGATTCGCCCGGGCAAAGGCGCACGCCACGTTATCTGGATTGCGCGGTAATCGGTTTTCTCACGACGTTGCCTGCTCCGGCTGTCGCCGATGCGGTCGCTGTGCCCGGTTCGTGCTGGTCAAGGACGCTCGCGGCCTCGTCAAGCCAGGTCAGGGTGGCCTCCAGGTCAAGCATGCCGCGCCTGAGTGCAAGATGCTGAAAGCGATGCGCCATCGATGCATCCCCGGTCTGTCGGAAATAGGCGTGTTCAATCACCCGGTAGTAGCCCAATGTCGCCACACACTCCTCACGCAATGAGGCGAGCGACTCCGCAAGCGCCTCTGGCGTCAGCAGATCGCCGGCAATCAACTTGACCTGCAGTGGGTCCCGCTGTGCCGGCAGTGGGTGAGGGCGGTTCAGCCAGGCCTCCAGGGCGTGTTTACCGGCAATCGTAAGCTGATACCGTTTTTTATCCGGTCGTGCCTGCTGCACAACCGCCTCCGCAACAACCAGTTGATCGCTGTCCAGTCGCGCAAGCTCGCGATAAATCTGCTGGTGGCTTGCGTTCCAGACATGCGTCAGCCGGGTCCTGAAACGCTGGGTCAGCTCGTAGCCGGTTGCCGGGTGCTTATGAAGAGCTGCCAGTAAGGCGTAGCGTAGGGCCATTATTGCTCCATGTCGTTAATCTATATGCATATGTTTGCATAAGTATTGTCGATTCTGTCCAATATGCAATAAATTGCATAAAGGTAGTTCCGTGGAAGCCTCAGAGCCGGCCAGGTTCTGCGGTTTGCCAGGGTCCCGATTTGCGGAATTGACAGTCATTTTTCCGTCACACTCATAGGGATAATGGTACTGTTATGACAAAGGGTTATGGCTGGTCTTTGGCAACAGACGAGTGCAAGGAGAACGCGTGATGAAGACACTGAGGATTGGAATCAACGGATTTGGCCGTATCGGCCGCCTGGCATTGCGTGTCCTGTTTGGCGACCCGCAACTGACCGTGGTCGCGATCAATGACCCCGGCGCCGACGCCCATACGCTGGCTCATTTGCTGGAATTCGACAGTGTGCACGGCCACTGGGACAAGCAGATCGACGGGGCCGACGGCACGCTTTCGATCAACGGTGAGGCCATACGGGTGATGCACCATAAAACGATTGCCGAGGCGGACTGGTCCGACTGCGATATCGTGATTGAGGCCAGTGGCAAGATGAAGACGGTCGCTGTACTGAACGATTACCTCAAGCAGGGGGTCGGTCGGGTTGTGGTCACGGCACCGGTCAAGGAGCCCGGCGCCAAAAATATCGTGATGGGCGTGAACGATCACGAGTTCGATCCAGCTCAGCATCGCATTGTCACCGCGGCGTCGTGCACCACTAATTGCCTCGCACCGGTGGTCAAAGTGATCCAAGAGACACTCGGCATTCGCCACGGGTCGATCACCACCATTCACAGCCTGACCAATACCCAGACGATCGTCGATGCGCCCCACAAGGATTTACGTCGCGCACGGGCCTGTGGCAGTTCCCTGATCCCGACCAGCACCGGGTCCGCCACCGCCATTATCGAGATCTTCCCGGAGTTGAAGGGATGCCTCGACGGCCTTGCGGTGAGAGTGCCGCTGACCAATGCGTCGCTGACTGATTGTGTGTTTGAGGTAAACACACCGACCGACCGGGACACCGTCAACGGGCTCCTGCAGGCCGCGGCTGAAGGGCCGCTGG
>JAWVWU010000529.1:0-2296 GCA_033723595.1 Marinobacter sp.
GCGGGCCTCGCTGGTCAGGGTCAGGGTTGCAAACGTGCGGAACCCGCCATGCTGGCAGGCCATGTAATAACAGGATTCGGATATTTTGCGCGCTCCGCGCTCCGATAGCATGGCCGTGATCCGGTCGCCGCTGTTGTCCGGCGTCTGCACCCCGGCTCCTGGCCGTGTTTCTATGCGTAGCCGGTACTCCCCGGCCCATTCCCGGCGCTCCATGACCGCCCAGGTTCCTGGCTGGGTCAGGTCTGGTGCGACGGCGGCGGGTTCCGCGTCCAGTTCCAACGGCACCGGCTCGCGCCGGGGTGCTGGCCGGTTGAAATAGGCACCGGTCAGGCCCGGATAACGGTCTGTCGGACTTTTCGCCGCCTTGACTAGCCTATGGGCTTCGGCCCTTCGGGCCTCCCGCCCGGTGCGGTCTGCTATCTCGATGCTTTCCTGATCAAACGTGAAAAACCGGGCCGCAGAATCCTGGGCCCGGTTGATGGCATTGGTGTCGGTGTAGCTTTCAATCATCGAAATGAACCCACTCCACCCAATATTTTGAAAAAACCTCAATCAATACGGGCAAATCACTTTCATCCATCCACCTCAGTTGAACCTGATTGAAATGGGCTTGCTCGTATATCGCCTCGTGGATCAAAAGCTGACACTGCCCAACGCCGACCGCCTCCATGCAAGCTGCCAGACAGTCAACCGATATAACTGCATGACATCGCATACCGCCGAATTGGTGCATATTTATTTGGAATTTGAATCCATGTTCCAGCGCTCCGAATCCGACCAACGGGACAAGGCTTTTCGGGTTGACGGTCAGGTTTTTGTTCACGTCTTTCATGCCCCACCCCCAAACAAATACCCAAAAGCCCACCAGATGACATTCCCCAGCGGCCAGGCTAAGCCCCAAATAACTAGCCCGAACACGCCGAAGTAACACCCA
Organism: Marinobacter sp.; assembly: GCA_033723595.1. GTDB lineage: Bacteria > Pseudomonadota > Gammaproteobacteria > Pseudomonadales > Oleiphilaceae > Marinobacter. The sequence continues at coordinate 935 of JAWVWU010000529.1, forward strand.
TCGGCGATGTCGCCATCCTCAAACGCCCACCGGCCCCAACGGAACCCGATTAGAAACCCGACGACCAGCGCCACCAAGGCCCCGATAATCCAGACCGCCACAAACATCTTTGCGTCATCGCTCATTGGCTCTGACTGGCATTGGCTACTACTGGCTGCTGCGCTGGCCGCTAATCCGACTGCCAAACCCGCCGCCATGCTCATGCCTTGTTCCCCCCTTCCCGGTCCCGTGTCGCTTCCAGCAGGCCCAATACCCGCATAGCCCTGTATTGCAGTTCAGCGGCCCGATTAATTGCCGGTTCCATTGTTGCCGCCATCTTGTCAAGCCCTTCTCCTTGGCAATCCAGATGCGCCCGAACATAGTCGTCGTGTTTCTTGGTCAGGTGATCCACCACCTCCCGCGCATCCTCAATCGCGTTTGTCAGCACGACCGACAGGCCGTGCTCCTCGATCTCAAAACCGCTCACTGTTGTTTCGTCCGGTGTCTGCATGGTCATGTCCCATTGCCACTGATCAAAAATGATGCCCGCGAACAGGCAGATGAAAACGACTGCTGATTTCAAAACCGCCCCCGTAGCCGCTCTCCCCACTTGGTCGCGTCCAGCACCGCCCGCCAGAGTCTGCCCCTGATGGTGTCCGGGATCGCTTCCCAATCGGCGTGGGTGTGGGTCAGTGACACGCCCGCGATGTTCGCGAACACCTCGCGCTCTGCCGGTTTTGATTCGGCCCAGAACCGGGCCTGCCGTGGTGATATGTCGTCAGCCAGCCCCCAGGCGATCAGGCATTTTTTAACCTGTTCCGGGCCGGTCACGTTTTTGAATTGATGGGTCAGCCGCGCCAGTGCTTCGCCCTGCGGGTGAATGGTCGGGCCGTGATAGTCGTGGTCGATCCTGGTGGCGGTCTGCATTAGAAGCCCGCCTCTAGTAGAGAAATGGCTACGGCTTCGCTTATCTCCTCACAAAGCCCTAATTGTCCGTCCGTGTAGTGGTGAAAATACTTCAGATACCCACCCGGCTTGACGGTCACGCTTATACAGTCGATTAGGCCGTTATCGCAGTACCAGATTGCAGATAAATCATCGGATACCTGAGCGGTTTCGATGAGCCCTATCAGAAACTTTCTTCCGTTTTCGATTTCCACTGTCTCGCTCTCCCGTTTGGTTTCCGGTCTCCCGAAAAGTTCGCCCGGTAGCGAGCCGGGCAGGTTCGGGAGAACCAACGGTAGAAACGATAGTGCCGATGCACCGGCATATGCAAGTGCACCGGCAATGTCTTATGCAGTCACCCTTGCCTATACTCTGATCAATTACTCGCCCAGGGCGACAAATTAGGAGGGATTCGTGGAAACTGTCGGTAAGGAACTA
>JAWVWU010000530.1:0-2295 GCA_033723595.1 Marinobacter sp.
CAGGCCGGCCAGAATATTATTGGGGAACTGCTCGCGATAGGTGTTGTACACCATGACACCGTCGTTGTAAGCCTGGCGTGCGAACGCAACGCGGTTCTCCGTGCTCGACAGTTCTTCCATCAACTGCTGGACGGTTTCATTCGCTTTCAGGTCCGGATAGTTCTCTGCAACCGCATAAAAATTGGCCAGTGCTTTGTTCAAAAGGCTTTCGGCGCCGCCTAGGCGTTCAATTTTGCCACTGTCTGCGGGATCGCCGGCGGCGTCTTTCTGGGCACTGACGGCCTTGTTACGCGCTTCCATCACCTGGGTCAGTGTTTCCCGTTCGTGGGTCATGTAGGCCTTGGTCGACTCGACGAGGTTGGGAATCAGGTCGTGCCGGCGCTGAAGCTGAACGTCAATCTGGGCAAAGCCGTTCTTGAACTGGTTTCGCAGCGCAACGAGTCGGTTATAGATAAAGACGAGATAGATCACCACAACGGCTATGACGGCCAATCCGATAATTGTTGTTTGCATACCTGCTTCCTTGTCGTTTGGCAGTCCGACTCAGGCGTCGTTCTGCGCTAGTTTGCTGTGAAATTGAAGGACAAAGTTCTCGAAACTCTGGGGATCCAGGGGACGGCTGTACCAATAGCCCTGGGCCAGTTGGCAGCCACGCTGGCGGAGATAGAATTCCTGCTCTTCGGTTTCCACGCCTTCAGCAATGACCGTAAGGTTCAGGCTCTTGCCCAAGTCGATGATGGTGTTGGCAATGCGGGTATCATCTTCGTTGACCAGAAGGTCGTGGACAAACTGCTTATCGATCTTGAGATGCTGGACCGGCATCCGTTTCAGGTAGGTCAGCGAGGAGTAGCCTGTGCCGAAATCGTCAACGGCGATGTTGATGCCATGCTTGCGAAGCTGCTTGAGCTTGTTCACTGCCTCCTCAAGGTTTTCCATAAAGCTGGTTTCAGTGATTTCCAGTTCCAACCGTCCGGGGGGTATGGCATGACGTTTTAGCGTTTCCAACACTGCAAACACAATGTCATCCTGCCTGAGCTGGACGGCTGACAGGTTGACGGCGATACGGATCGGGGTACCCGCAGCCGCCCACTGCGCCGCCTGTCGGCAAGCCTCATCAAGCACCCACGCACCGATTGCAACAATGCAGCCGTTGCGTTCGGCAAGCGGAATAAACTCGTCCGGCGGAATGAAGCCACGGGTTGGATGTACCCAGCGAATCAGCGCTTCGGCGCCAATGATGCGCCCACTTTCAAGGTTGATCTGGGGTTGGTAGACAAGGTGGAACTGATCAGCCTCCAGGGCGGCCGATAGATCGTGATCAAGCTGTTTGCGCTCGCGGATGCGCTGGTCCACGCTGGCGACGTAAAACTGATAATTGTTGCTTCCGTCCGCCTTGGCAAGGGTCATCGTCTGCTCGGCCCGCTGCAGCAACCGATCCGCATGCTCGGCATCTTCCGGATACAGCGCAATGCCAATGGTCGCGGTGACGGTGATCGAGCGTCCGGCAATGTCAATCGGCTGATTGATCAGTGCAAGCAGCTGTTCGGCCGTGTCTCCGGCCTGGTAGCCATCCTTGAGGTGTTGCTGAATAACGACGAATTGATCGCCACCGAGGCGCCCGGCGATCATTGGGGCGCCCTCGTCACTGTTGGAGAGGCGTTCTGCGATGGTCTGGAGAATCTGGTCACCGGCCTGATAGCCGAGCTGTTCATTGGCGCTCTTGAAGTCGTCGATGCCACAGCAGAAGACTGACAGAATTTTGTGGTTCTGGCGTTTTTCACCAATCGAATTGTTTAACAGAGCCAGAAGTGTTTCGCGTCGTGGCAGGCCGGTCAGATGGTCGTAGTGGGACAAGCGGACGACGCGGTCTTCCGCCTCACGATGTTTGGTCTGGTTGTCAGAGATTGCCACCAGCAGATTGTTGGTGGCATTTACCCACAAGCCCAGTTCGTTGTGTTCGTGGCCTCTGGGCACTTCAAGCAGGCGCTCGTCGGGGTAGTCCGGATCAACCTGCGTCAGCGAGCGAATGATGCGTAACAGGGGACGGGTTAACAGCATGTGATAAACGAGGTAAAGCACCAGAGCAAGAATGACGGCCCGTGCAATGCCCGAGAGGAACGTCAGGGTGGCCCGCTCGAGCCAGCTGTCCGCCATGTAGGCCGTGTCGTAGTGAAGCGTGAGCTGGCCGTAACTGGTTCGCGGGTCACTCCGTCGTCGAAGATCCGTGTGATAGACCCGCTCGGCCTGGAAAATCGGATCAGTGACTGCCCGGTAACCAGCCTGTTTCAGGGGGCG